>JANNDD010000014.1:0-2572 GCA_031387365.1 Armatimonas sp.
ACCCGCTCACCGTGTCTGCAAGGCGAGCGATGGGGGCGCGGGAGCCCTGGGCGTCCTGCACAAGCCGCACAATCTGAGCAATGGCTGTATCAAGACCAACATGTGTTGCCCTCACCCTCAAGGAACCGGTAGCATTCATCGTAGCTCCGAAGACCTCGTCACCAACTGCTTTGGCAACGGGGAGGCTCTCGCCGGTGAGCATAGACTCGTCCACGGAAGAAGAGCCACCTTCGACAACCCCATCCACGGGGATCTTCTCGCCGGGTCGGATAAGTACCAGGTCACCTATGCCAACGGCCTCGATGGAAACCTCCAGTTCATTGCCATCTCGTAGCACACGAGCGGTCTTAGCTTGGAGTCCCATGAGCTTCTTTATCGCCTCACCGGTCTTGCCCTTGGCCCGCGCTTCGAGCAGCTTTCCCAGGAGTAGGAAGGCAATGATAGCCGCCGCTGCTTCAAAGTAGACCGCGGGCATTGGTGCGTGTTCGCCGTGCCCCTGAGCCAGCGCTGCGGGAAAGACCGTGGCGATAACGGAGTAGAGATACGCCGCTCCCGAACCAATGGCGACGAGTAGATTCATGTCCGCAGCACGGTGTCGAAGCGCTTTCCAGGCACCGCTAAAGAAGTGCGCCCCACCGTAGAAAAGCACCGGCGTGGCGAGCAGCAACTGCACGACGTTCATCCCAGAGAACTCAATCTTGCCATGGGCCATCGCAAGCACCAAGAGAGGAATGGTAAGCCCTGTGGACACAGCAAAGCGGCGCGTGAGATCTTTGACTTCCTCCGCACGCGCTTTCTCTTCGATCGCTAAAGCCTCTTCAGGTCGCTGAACCTGCTGTGCTCCGTAGCCCGTGTCCTCCACAACCGAGACAAGTGCTCCCACCGATGTTGTCTTGGGGTCAAACGTAACCCGGGCGCGATTGGTCGCGTAATTGACACCCGCGAGACTCACGCCAGGCGCACGGCCAAGCTGCTTCTCGATGCGGCGCGCGCAGGCAGCACATGACATCCCCGTGACGGAGAAATCAGTGGTCTGCTCAGCAGAATCTGGAGAGAGAGTATTTAGACTCATGGCGTTAGTTACTGCCGTGCCCCATCATCTTGTGATAATCTTCGATTTCTTTCGTCTGGGCAGCGATAATACCCTCAGCCAGTTTCTTTACTTCGGGGCGCTCGCTTTGAGTTTTTGCCAGTGCGCTCATCTCAATCGCTCCCTGATGGTGAGGAATCATCACCTCAAAGAACATCGCGTCGGTGGTGACGGGCATCGACATCATGGCTTTCATGTCCTCGTTCACCAGGGCTTGCTGCGCGGTATCCGGGACAACCTTGTACCATTCCTTGAGCCACGCCGTCATTTGGGCGATCTCTTTGGTTTGTGCGCCAATCACCTTCTGGGCGTTCTGTTTCGTCTCTGGTTTTTTCGCCGCTGTAAGAGCCTGCTTTGCCATCGTGACCGCCGCCTCGTGATGTGCGATCATCTGCGAGAGAAACGCGATGTCGAACTCTTTTGCCTTGAGAGTCTTGAGCGCGTCCATACCCGTCGTTCCCATCGCCATGGACATGCCCTCCATCTTGGGCATGGGCTCGGCAGTGGCTTTAGTGACGGTGCTTGCTGGCTCGGGCGGCGTCTTGTTGCATGCGGCAAGCAAAGCTAGCACGGACATACCGAGCAAGGACGTTAAGATAGGTTTGGAGAGTGTATTCATTCGGTTGTAAAACCTGCTTTCCCGACAGCGGCTTTAATGTCCGCAGGCAGGGTAGTGTCTTCGTGCGTGACGGTGATGCGCTTAGCATCCACATCCACCAGGATCTCGCTGACACCCGCAACTGCACCCACGGACTTTTTGATGGCGCTGGCGCAACCGCCACACTCGATCTCCGGGGCAATAAAAATGGTTGTTTTCATGATTTTGTTGTCTTTCTTTACTTGAGGAACCGGCCAATAACCATCTTGACTTCCTCGACGAGCTGCTCCTGGGTCATGGGCTTGGCGCACTCATGCTCGCTCTCGGTACCGTGACCCACGACGCAGGAGCTGACATGCTCGGTGAGAAGCTCTACGCCGACGCTATCGAGGGCGGAGCGAACGGCGGCGATCTGGGTGAGGATGTCCACGCAGTAGCGCTCCTCATCCACCATGCGCTGGATACCCGCCACCTGTCCGGCGATTCGTTTGAGGCGAGTCGTGAGCTTCTTGCGCGAGTTCGCTTTGTCTTCCATGAAGATAATATACCCCCTAGGGGTATTATCGTCAAGGATTATTTACAGGGCGCTCACGCAGGGTGATAGACAGGGTCAGAGCCGCGCCCGCTCGCTGCACGTCTAGGCGCAGGGTGTCACCGACTTTATGGGTGCCGATAATTTTGTTGAGTGTCTCCTGATCGCTAAGCTCCTGGTCATCCGCCTTGAGGATCACATCGCCCGGGCGCAGTCCTGCCTCCGCCGCGGGAGTGCTCTGTGCCACTTGGGCGACCACAACGCCCGAGGTCAGCGACGAGCTGATGCCAACCCGAGCCCGAGCTTGCGGCGGGACGGACTTGACGGGAATGTAGCTGATGCCAAGGTAGGG
>JANNDD010000019.1:0-1459 GCA_031387365.1 Armatimonas sp.
GCGACTGCATCTCCATCGCGGAGATCAACGCGCTTTTTGCCCAGCTCATCATTGCGCTGGAATCGCTTCAGTAAGCGAGAATCATACCGGCCCGACGCGGTTCAGGCGCGGCTGCTCTCCCGCCCGAATGGCAGCTTTCCACCGCGCAAGCTTCCGGGTATTCTGGGCGAGATTGTAGCGAAACAGGAGTACGAAAAGGAGATTACTTGTAGGTTTGTGCATCCCCCAGAACCGGGTGACAAGCTCCAAATACTCCAGCACGATGTCACGCTCGCCCCGGCTCAGCAGAGTTTGGGCGAGGTGCATCTGCGGCCCGAAGGAGTCAAGCTGCGGCGAGCCAGGCGTGTTTCCTGCCGCGAGCAAGTAGCGCTTCGCGGAATCCAAATCGCCCTCACGCACAGAAATCAGTCCCAGGAGCTGATTTGCATTGTGTATCGTATTGCCGTAGTGCCAGGCAGTCGGGTCGGAGTCCGCCGCCAGCCACTCCTGGGCAAGCTGGCACGCTAACGTCAAATCGCCGTCCTCCAACGCGTCCGTAGCCTCGTCTTTGAGGTCTTCGAGTCGCTCGTAGTGTTCCGGCATCACTTCACTTTTTAGGGAAGAAGAGTTGAGACAAGCACCGCTTGATCCGTGAAGAGCGGCGTGGCGCTGTCGGAGACGTGATGTTCAATGCGCTGGGTGTACTCACGGTCCTCAGGCTGGCGGAAGATGACCAGAAGCTCACGAGCGACATCGAGCACCCAGTACTCGGGGATTCCTGCACGGGCGTAGAGCATGGCCTTGTGCCCGAAATCATCGGCTTGTGTGCTATCGGAAACCTCGGCAACGAGAAGCACATCACTTGCCAAGGGAATGCGCCGCACAGGCTCGCGCAGAATCACAACATCAGGTTCCGGGCGATTAAGACTCTGATCGGCTTCATGGATTTCCATCGTTGCCTGCGTGCGGACTCGCGCAGGCCCTACCAGAGAGAGGCAATAGGCAAGCAAAAAGCTCACGGCGTTGGCATGTGGGTAGTTCTGCGGCATCTTGACAACAATCTCTCCATCAAGAAGCTCCCACTTACCCGTCAAGAGGCCAGAGCGCTCCAAAAATGCGCAGTCCTCGCGCGTCCAGCGCTTGCGGTGGGTGGGAGTGGGAGTAAGAACACCATTCATTTTTTTGTCTATCCCACAAGCTTAAGCGAGCTGGGGTCTTTCAGGACTTTTGCGGCCACGATGCCTTCGACATCCGTGAGGCGATAATCGCGGCCCGCGTAGCGGTAGGTGAGCTTGGTGTGGTCAATGCCGAGTAGGTGCAGCATCGTGGCGTGCAGGTCATGGATGTGGCACTTGTCGCCCTCGGCAAACCAGCCGTAGTCGTCGGTGGAGCCGTAGGTCGTGCCGGGATTGACACCGCCGCCCGCCATCCACATCGTGAAGCCGTGCGGGTTATGGTCACGCCCATCGCCGCCCTGCGC
>JANNDD010000123.1:0-8869 GCA_031387365.1 Armatimonas sp.
TGCCACGGTGCACGGTGAGCGGCGCGTCGCCCGGCTGCGTAAAGACAAAACTCTCCTGCCGGACGGCTTGGAAGAAGCTTGCCTCGGAGAACGGGTCGAGAGTGTCCTCGCCAAAGCCATCGCCCGCCGTCGCCATGATGCCGGAGAAGGAAATAACTCCCCGGCTCGCCAGTGCCAGATTCAGTGCCGTGATATCCGAGTAGCCCACCAGCGGCTTGGGGTCGGTACGAAACGCGTCGTAATCAATGCCCTCCAGAAGCTTACCCGCACCGTAGCCGCCCCGTGCCGCCAGGATCAGATCAATCTGGGGGTCGCGTATCAGGCCGTTGAGGTCGCTGAGGCGCTGCGCCTCGGTTCCCGCGAGATAGTCACAGTCCGGGTGCTGGACAGTGGCATTCGGCGCAATCACGACAGAATAGCCACGCCGACGAAGCGCCTCCGCGCCGCGCTCCACCGCGCCCGCCGGGGACGCGCCCGCGGGCGAGCAGAGACCAATGGTGCCACCGGGGCAGAGAGGACGGGGCCAGATCATAGAGGAATTGTACCAAGTTTTGCCGAAACGGCCCCCATGCAACTTGGCGAGAGAAACTGGACAGAGATCGAGGGGCTTCGCGACCGTGTGGTGGTCTGCCCGATTGGCGCACTGGAGCAGCACGGACACCACCTGCCGCTCCTCACCGATGCAATGATAGGCGGTGAGATCGCGCGGCGGGTTGAGGCAGCCACCGAGGACTGTGCCCTCTTTACCCCGATGCTCTGGATGGGCGCGAGCCACCACCACTTGAGCTTTCCCGGCACCATCAGCCTCTCGCAAGCAACCTACCGTGCCGTGATCGAGGACATGGCCGAGAGCTTGATCGCAGCGGGCTTCCGCAAGCTCTTTTTTCTGAACTCCCACGCCGGTAATATTGTCCCCGCCCAAGCGGCGCTCTTGGAAGTGCAGCTACGCCATCGTAAAGCGCTGCCCGAGCTCTATGTCTGTGTGGGCTCGTGGTTTGAGATCGCACTGCCTGAGCTGGCGGCGCTGGGGCTCGTGCAGAAAAAAGTGATCCACGCCTGCGAGTGGGAGACCAGTGTGATTCAAGTGACGCACCCGGAGCTAGTCAAAGACACTCGTCCGGCAGCACGTCGCGATATTGGCTCCGAGTTCTGGAGCCCAGATCATATCAAGAATAACCGTCTGGCCGTACTTCGGACAATGGAGCAGGGCAGTGAGACGGGAGCCTTTGGCTTTCCCGACGAAGCGACTCCCCAGAAAGGCGAGCTTCTACTCCAGACCGCCACCGATGTCATCGTACGCTTTGTCAGGGAGTTTTCGGGCTGGCCCAGCCTCGTTTAGAGAACTTCAAAAATAATTTTTCACTGTTTTGTTAGATTCGGCCCTTCTCACCCGTTTTACAAGCGAATCTAAAACAAGAGGTGAGAAGAAAAATGCTAGCAGTAGTTGAGTCGGCAGCGATTTTTGGAGTGGATGCCTACGGTGTGCGGGCGGAAGTCAACGTCTCGGGCACGGTTCCGAGCTTTACCATTGTCGGGCTACCCGATGCGGCGGTTCAGGAGAGTCGGGAGCGGGTACGCGCCGCGATTCGCAACAGCGGTCTGCGCTTCCCGTACGAGAAGCGCATTATTGTAAACCTCGCTCCGGCAGATATTCGCAAGGCGGGACCTGCATTCGATCTGCCCATCGCCATTGGGCTCCTCGTGGCAACCGAGCAGCTTGCCCCGGAGCAGCTCCTGGAGACCGTGTTTATTGGAGAGCTGGGCCTGGATGGGGCGGTGCGGCCCGTGTCTGGGATCTTGCCCCTGGCGCTCTGGGCACGACAGAGCGGGCGCAAGCGGCTGATTGTTCCCGAAGCAAATACCCGTGAGGCGGCAATTGTGGGTGAGGTAGATGTTTTTGGCGTGACCTCGCTGGCACAGGTGCTGGAAATCCTCAATGAGCCTGAGTTCTTTGTTCCTGTTCGGGAAGATCCTCAGAAAATTCTAGCGCACCGTGCCAGCAGCGATGTGGACTTTTCAGATGTCAAGGGTCAGGCGCAGGTGAAGCGTGCGCTGGAGGTGGCGGCAGCGGGTGGACACAATGTTCTTTTGCTGGGCTCACCGGGGGCAGGTAAGACCATGCTGGCGCGGCGGCTCCCGACAATTTTGCCCGCTCTCTCCGTGGAGGAGGCGCTGGAGGTCACTAAACTGTACTCGGTGTCCGGCAAGCTTGCCAGCGGTGCCGCGCTCGTGACGGAGCGTCCATTTCGCTCGCCCCACCACACGATCTCAAACGCGGGGCTCACCGGGGGTGGCAGTATCCCCCGCCCGGGGGAAGTCTCGCTGGCGCACTTTGGTGTCTTGTTTCTGGACGAGCTCCCCGAGTTCAACCGCGATGTGCTAGAAGTGATGCGTCAGCCGCTCGAAGACGGGCACGTGACCATTGCTCGCGCCGCGGCCTCGCTGACCTACCCGGCACGTTTCACTTTGGTGGCGGCTATGAATCCGTGTCCCTGTGGCTTTTTTGGAGATTCTGTGCGTGCCTGTTCTTGTTCGCAACAAACGGTCGCTAAGTATCTCAGCCGCGTCTCAGGCCCGCTTTTGGACCGGATAGATATCCATATCGAAGTCCCACGCCTCCACCACGACGAGCTCACGGCCCCGCCTGCGGGGGAGACCTCGGCGGCGATACGGGCGCGTGTGGAGCGGGCGAGAGAGACCCAGCGTCAGCGGTTTGCTCAGGAGAAAGTGTCGGCTTGGTCGCCTTGCTCCAGTATTTTCTGCAACGCGCACATGAGCTCGCGCCAGCTCCAGCGTCACTGCACGATGGAGCCTGAGGCAAAATCACTTCTCAGCGCGGCGATCACGGCCATGCAGCTCTCGGCACGCGCCTACGACCGTATCCTTAAAGTTGCCCGCACGATCGCGGATCTTGTGGACTCTGAGAGTATTGGCGTGGCGCATATTGCGGAGGCGGTGCAGTACCGGACACTGGACCGTAAGTTCTGGCGCTAGCCTTCAAACGCCTGAGGCTTTATCTGCTGCCCAGCTTGCCATCGCAGCTCCCCCACTTCGGCACGCAGGGCGGCAAGCTCGCTGGCCTGCGCTCGCACAAGGGCAAGTAGCTCATCAAGCTGGCTCTCCGTATTTCGTCGCTGCGCTCTATCTTTGGGAGTGGTGCGTCTTGAAAGCTCACTGCGAATCTGCTCCGACGGCATTCCCGCTTTCTTCCAGCCGACAACCTGCCGCAAGAGTTCCTGGGTCGTCTCGGGGTAGCGGCGGCGTTTTCCTTCCCCGATGGCGGGCAGGAACGCCTCAAACTCATCTCGCCAGACTCGAAGTGTACTTTCAGGCAGCTCACATTGCCTTGCGATTTCACGCATTGTCATGATGTGATCATATCACTATTTTGTGATTATGCGCAATATTTAACGGAGTTCAGTTAGTGTCCGTAAATTTATCTTTACGGACACTAACTAGAAAGAGAAAAACAGGTACAATCCCCACATGAGACAGAAAGAACCTTCGATCATTGATCCCGGCCCCGTGGGTGGGCCACCCTCCGATGCCATTGTGCTCTTTAATGGAAAGAACCTCGATGCCTTTCGTGGCGAGAAAAGCCCAGAGCCGCGCTGGAAGCTAGAGAACGACGTGATGGAGACCACACCCTTTGGGGGGATCTTCTCCAAGCAGGAGTTTGGGGACTGCCAGGTTCACGTCGAGTGGACCTCCCCCACAACCGTAAAAGGCGATGGCCAGGGGCGCGGCAACAGCGGTGTGTATTTAATGGGACGCTACGAGATCCAGGTGCTAGATTCCTACAACAACAAGACCTACTTCAATGGACAGGCAGGCGCGTTGTACGGATTTAGTGCCCCCTTGGTGAACGCGTGCCGCAAGCCGGGTGAGTGGCAGAGCTACGATATTATCTTTCATGTCCCCAAGCTCCTGCCAGACGGAAAAGTACAGCCAGGATCCATCACGGTGCTTCACAATGGAGTATTGATCCAGGATCACATCTCAGTAACCGGGGAACCGACCACTTCCGCCCCGCTGAAGGGACTTGCCCCCAAGGGCCCGCTCTATCTTCAGGATCATGGCAATCCCGTGCGCTATCGCAATGTCTGGGTGCGGCAACTGTAGCCCGGAATGTACGACTACGCCCTCATTGGCGGAGGCATTGTCGGACTTGCCACCGCCTACCAGCTTGGCCAGGCACACCCCAAGGCTCGCTTGCTTCTGATAGAGAAAGAGAGTATCTGGGCCGCGCACCAGACGGGCCACAATAGCGGCGTGATCCACTCGGGCATCTACTACAAGCCAGGGAGCGCAAAGGCACGCATGGCGGTCGCAGGGGCGCGCTCTATGGTTGCATTCTGCGAAGCACACGGAGTCGCGCACGAGCTCTGTGGGAAAGTTATTGTCGCCGCCCACTCCAACGAGCTACCGCGCCTGGAGACTTTAGAGCAGCGCGCCACGGCAAATGGCATCGTCGCGCGTCGGCTGATTCCCGAGCAGCTTCAAGAGTACGAGCCGCATGTCCGGGGAGTCGCGGCACTTTTTGTGCCAAGCACGGGCATCATTGACTACAAGCAGGTTGCTCAGACACTCGCCCGGCTCGCAACGGAGTCCGGGGCGGAGCTACGGCTACAGGCCAAGCTGCTGGCCATTGTAAAAAAAGGCGATTCCATAACACTTCAGACGACACAGGGAGACTTTCCCACGCGCTTTCTGGTCAACTGCGCTGGGCTCTACAGTGACCGAGTCGCGGCCCTTGGGGGCGTCTGCCCACGTGCGAAGATTATCCCGTTTCGCGGCGAGTACTACGAGCTGATCCCGGAGCGCCGCTCGCTCGTGCGGGGGCTGATCTACCCCGTGCCCAACCCAAGCTTCCCGTTTCTGGGAGTACACTTCACGCGCATGACAGACGGGAGTGTACATGCTGGCCCCAATGCCGTTCTCGCGCTCGCTCGGGAAGGCTACAAAAAAACGGACATTCACTTAGCAGAGCTCCTGGAAACCCTAGCCTACCCCGCGTTCTGGAAGCTCGCCCTGAAAAACGCCGACGAAGGCCTACAAGAGATCCTCCGCTCCCTCAGCAAAGCACGCTTTGTCCGCTCAATACAGACTCTGATTCCGGAGATCCAGCCAAGCGACGTCACTCCCGCCGGGGCAGGAGTCCGCGCACAGGCACTCGCCAACGATGGCGCACTCGTGGACGATTTTCTCATTCTGTCAGGGGAGAGGCAGCTTCATGTCTGCAATGCTCCCTCCCCCGCTGCAACCGCATCTCTCGAAATCGCACGAGAAATAGTGAGTCGCATCCCGCCGCCCTAATCGCCCCCGTCCCTGAAGGAGCTTTTAGGAAAGGCTTACTTTCCGCCGAGGAGCCCTTTGGCGGCGTCTCCTGCGCCTTTCAGAGCATCGCCCGCTCCCTTGGCGGCATCTCCCGCGGCTTTAGCAGCGCCCTCCGCCTTCTCAACGCCCCCCTTAACGGCCTCAGCCCCCGCTTTCATCTTGGCTGCACCAGCCTTTGCCGTACCTGCGGCGGCCTTGGCGGTCTCACCAAGCCCCCCCGGTAGGTTTGCCGCTGCTGCCCCGGCCTTGTCTGCAAGTGCTCCCGCCTGATCTGCCCCCGCCTTCGCCTTGTCAGCGCCCTCTTTGACCGTCTCCGTTACCCCTTTGTCGCCTGACATCTTGGGGGTTTCCGGTTTGGCGGTGGGCTTAGCCATTGGGTTGGGGGTCTCTTTGATCACCCGGACTGTCTCGACAGGTGTGTTTGCCACTGTCGGGGCGGGTACCGAATCCGTTGCGGGCTGATTATTACAGCCGACACACAGCATTCCCACGGTCACAAAGCCCAGTGCGGGCAAGAGTAAGTGTTTCATCTTAACTAAAATCTCCTCGGTTAGATAGTCTATTCTACCGATTTACATTGACGTACGTCTGGGAATAGGGGATAATTTCCTAGGTATTTTCAAGGGAGACCATTCCATTCCATGACCCCAACTCAGATTCGAACGAGCACACTGCTAGCACTCACCGCGCTCGCAAGTGGCATCGCTGCCATCGGCCCACGGGCACAGGCGAACACGAAAGCCCCAGCTCCGCAGTTCCTCCGCGATGTTGCACCGATTCTCGATAAGAAAGGCTGCTCCGTCGCGGCCTGTCATGGGAAATTCGGGGGGCGTGGTGGCTTGCAGCTCTCTCTGCTGACCCTCACTCCTGCCGACGACTTCGCTCCCCTCGTTCATGGAGGGCGCGGGCGGCGTGTCAATCTAATGGAGCCCGAGAAGAGCCTGCTGCTCATGAAGGCAACCAACAAGAGTGCCCATGCCGGCGGAGAGCGTTTTTCTCTCAGCTCGCCCGAGTATAAAACCATCCGCAACTGGATTGCAGCGGGTGCCCCTTTTGATGAAGCAACCGACGCGACCCTGAGTAAGCTGGCCGTCACCCCCGCGCAGGTGACTCTGAGCAAAGTCGGGCAGAAAGTGCCTCTCAAAGTGGTGGCGAGCTTCTCCGATGGCACGAGCCGTGATGTCACGACGCAGGCCAACTACGAGACCAGCGATCCTGCTGTGGTCACCGTGGATGAAAAGGGCATCATGACCGGTAAGCGCTGGGGTGGGGCCGCCGTGGTGGTGCGCTATCTAGGCACGGTGCACGCGGCATCACTTACCCTGCCTCGGGAGGACAAAGCCCCCTACCCGAAGCTGGCTCCGGGCAATCTCATTGATGACTTTGTCTACGCCAACCTCAAGCGGCTCAATGTTCAGCCGTCGCGCCCGACCAACGACTCCGAGTTCCTGCGCCGCATCTCACTGGACCTACGTGGGATTCTTCCGACTACCGACGAGTTCGATACCTTTATTGCGGACAAAGCGCCCGATAAACGTGCTAAGACCATTGATGCGTTTCTCGACTCCCCGGAGTTCGTGGACATGCGGGTTCTGCGCCTCGGTGACATGCTCCGGGTGCATCCACGCAATATGGGCAATGGGATCAGCGGCGAGCGCAGTGCGGCACTCTTCACCGAGTGGCTCAAGGACTCCGTCGCCCAGAACGTCCCCTACGACCAGTTTGTAAAACAGCTCCTGATGGCGCGCGGCTCGTCGTACACCAACGGCCCGACGAATTTCTATAAAATTGACCGGAACCCCGACGAGCGCATGGAGACGACAGCGCAGGCGTTTTTAGGCCAGCGCATGGCCTGCGCTCGCTGCCACAAGCACCCGTTTGACCGCTGGACTACTGATGACTACTGGAACTTTGCCGCGTTCATGGGCCGAGTGGGCACCCGCAACGGCAACCTGGATGGCGAGTCGGAGATCTACTACAACCCCAATGGCCGTGTCAATAACCAGAGTGTCACCGGCAAGAACCGGGGCAAAGACGCGCCCCCGACGCTTCTGGGAACGAGCGCTCCGATGGATCCCACAAGTCTACGTCCGGGCAGAAATGGCACTGGCCCCGATCTTGTCGCAATGCTCGCCGACTGGGTCACGAACCAGGACAATCCGTACTTTGCCAAAGCCACGGTCAATCGTGTCTGGAGCCACTATCTGGGTCGTGGGGTTGTGCATCCCGTGGACGACATGCGCGCCACGACTCCCTCGGCAGTACCGGGCCTCCTGGAAGCGCTTGCCAAGGACTTCACGGATCACAAGTACGACCTGAAGCACACGATCCGCACGATCTTCAACTCCAAGACCTACCAGGCATCCAGCGAGGTGAACGCCACCAACGCGCTCGACAACCAGTTCTTCAGCCACTTCTACCCGCGCCCCATGCTCGGCCAGATTCTCCTCGACAACCTGAACCTCGCCACCAGTAGTACTGAGCGCTTCGGCGACTTCCCCACGGAGATGCGCGCCTCACAGGTCTCGCTGCCCGTCGGTTCGTTCTTCATGGACTGCTTTGGGCGTTCCCAGCGCGAGTTCCTTGCGGAGCTAGAGCCCAAGAACGAGCCCACGCTCGTGCAAGTGCTCCATGTGCTGAACTCCCCGTACGTGGATCAGAAAGTCCGAGCACGCGCCGGAACGGTCGCCACGCTGCTCGCGGACAAAACGCTCGCCAACGATGCGCTGATCAAGAAACTCTATCTGCGAACCCTCAGCCGCCTCCCCAATGCCAAAGAGCTTGCCGCCGCCCTGCAGCACCTCACCACCAGCCCCAAGCGAGACGAAGCCGCTCAGGACTTAATGTGGGCCTTAATCTCCTCACGCGAGTTCTACTTCGTAAGCTAATTCTATGGCAGTCGCCACTCTACTTCCGTTTTCGCATGAGAGGGTTATTAGAGCCGTGGAAGCTGTTCACAACCGTCTGTTTCGGGCAACCGGCGCACTCCATAAAGCTGGGGTTCCGTACGCCGTCGTCGGAGGAAACGCCGTGGCGGAGTGGGTGGCTCGCGCGGACCTCGCGGCAGTACGAAATACGCAAGACGTGGACATCTTGCTACGCCGAGGCGATCTGGAGAAGGCGAAAGCGGCGCTGGAGTCAATCGGTTTTATCTTTCGGCACGTGCGCGGCATTGATATGTTCCTCGATGGCCCCGATGCCAAGGCCCGCGACGCCGTGCATATTGTCTTTGCCAACGAGCGTGTTTTTGAGAAAGACATTCTTCCCCACCCCGATGTCACCGATTCTGTCCGAGCCGACCGGTTCCAAGTGCTCACGCTCGAAGCTCTAGTGCAGATCAAACTCACGGCATTTCGAGACAAAGACAGGGTTCACCTACGCGACTTGATTGATGTCGAGTTAATTGATGAAAGCTGGACGGCAAAATACCCGGCAGAGCTAGCAACCCGCCTACAAATGCTTTTGGATGATCCCAACGGATGAAACCAGAGCTTGTCTGGGGTGACTTACTCGATCAGCCCGTGGAAGTCAT
>JANNDD010000132.1:0-5757 GCA_031387365.1 Armatimonas sp.
AACTACGGCTCCCTCGCCACTCTCACGGATCGCTTTCTTCTGCTGGCCACGGGCGCACTCACAAACATTCCCACCGCAAGTAGCCTGCTTCTCGTGCGCTTGGTAACCGTGGCCTACGGCATTGGAACCTGCGCCCTGCTAATTCTTTTTGGCAAGCGCTTAGAAAAACCCGATGTGGGGCTGAGCGCCGCCGCACTCTACGCCGTCGCGCCCCTGGCCGTTCAGCACGGGCACTTCGCCACGGTAGATGTCCCTGCCACGTTCTGGGTCACCGCCAGCCTGCTAACTGCCCTCGCAAACCCGAAGTTATTCTGGTGCGGCCTCTTTGCAGGGCTAGCGGCTGCCACAAAGTACAACGCGGGATTAGTTCTTCTCGCCGGAGTTGCAGCCTGGTTTCTCTTGGAGAAGCGCTCCCTCAAGTCACTAGGGCTGTTGCTCAGCGGCGCAGCACTCGGCTTTCTGCTGGGCTGCCCCGGCGTGCTGGTGAACTTTCCCAAGTTCTGGGAGCACTTTACCTTCGAGCTGGCCCACTCACGAACGGCACAAATTGACTTCGTGGGTCAGACAGCCGCACTCTACTGGCCGACTCTAGGCCTGCTGGCAGCGCTAGGCAGCCCACTCTGGTTAGTAGGAATCTACAAGGCACTTATCTCACGCACCCGCATCGAGCTCACTCTGCTGGCCTTTGTCCTGCCCTACTTAGTGCTCTTGTGCGTCTCCGCCAATCAGTACGCTCGCTACGCCCTGCCGCTACTTCCCGCGCTCTGCTGGCTGATTGCAAGCCTGCCCTGGAAGCCGCTTGTGGCTATCGGGGGCACGCTCTCACTTCTCTTTTCTCTTGCCCTGTGCTCCGTGATGGCGGGGGCCGACCCCCGCGATGAAGCCGCAGCCTTTCTGAAGCAAAAAGGCGTTGCTTCCGTCGGTTTTGCCACCGGCCCCTGGTTCTACTCACCGCCACTCCATCCCGGACTCTCGCATCCCTCCCCACTGAGAGCCAAGAGTGCTGCCGAGAGCTCCGAGCCCCTTAAACTATTTGCCGTGCCGCCGGGCCGCGACTGGGACGCCGCCCTGCTTGATGAAACCAGCCCCGATGCCGTCGCGCTCTCCGAGTACGAGTACACGGCGCTAATACAAAAGAAGAACCCGCAGGCGCTGGCGTATCTTGCGGCCCTCACGGTGCGCTACCCCATCAAGACCGTCTTCACGTACCCTCTCCCACTTCTCGGGGCACGTGAGAGCAGCGGCCTGCCCTGTCAGCCGCTCCCCATTGACATGCTCTACACCAACCAATCCGTGGTAATTTTCACCAAAGAATCACTATGATAAACGAACCTAAAGACCGAATTCTCGTCGCCCTAGACTACGACAATGCCGCAGATGCACTTGCGCTTGCCCAAAAACTCGCTGGAAAAGTCGGCGGTGTCAAAGTGGGGCTGGAGCTGGTGAACGCCGCTGGCTTCGATATTTTCGCGCACCTCCAAGACGCCGGAATCACGCGCATCTTCTATGATGCCAAGTTCCATGACATCCCTAACACCGTGGCCGGTGCGATTCGTGCGGCCACCAAGCGCGGTGTCTGGATGGTCAATGTTCACACCTGCGGCGGAAAAGCCATGATGGAAGCCGCCAAAGAGGCCGCACACGCTTCAAGCAATACACCACCGCTGCTCATCGGCGTGACGGTTCTCACTAGCCTGGATCAGCTCGCTCTCTCCTCGGAGCTGCGGGTGAGCGGCTCGCTGAGTAAGCATGTCACCCACCTCGCGCAACTTGCCCAGTCCGCAGGGCTTGATGGTGTCGTCGCTAGCCCCCTAGAGCTAGCGACGATTCGTGCGGCCTGTGGCGAGAGCTTTGTCACCGTGATTCCCGGCATCCGCCCCGCCGGTGTGGGCACGCAAGACCAGAAACGCGTCGCCACCCCCGCCTCTGCCGTCGCCGCCGGAGCACACTACCTGGTCGTCGGGCGTGCCATCACCGCTGCTGCCGACCCGGTCGCCGCAATGGACGCGATTGTGGCGGAGATTTCTGCGGGGGTTAGCCTCTAGGGCGTCACTAAGACAGTGTCGCCCTTGCTCACTCCGGATTTAATCTCCGTGAACTGGTCATCCGTGATGCCCACTTTCACCGCCACTTCTGCCCACTTCCCGCCCTGCATCACCTGGACAACCGGCAGGCCTGCGCGGTTAATATCCACCGCGGCACTGGGAACGCAGAGAGTGTTTTTTGCACTCTGGCCGGTCTTCACCGCCACATGAGGCACCATCGCGGGCTTGACCTGTGCTTTTGTATTCTTGAACTCGATGAGGGCAACCAGTCCTTTGTTATTTGGCAAAGAGGTCAGCCTGTGGACGGTTCCTTCGAAGGTGGTTCCAGGAAGCTCCTTGAAGGTCAGGAGAACCTCCATCTTGGGCTTGACATAGCCCGATTGCTGCAGTGTCATCGGGGACTGCACCTGCAGTGCACTCAAGTCAACCACGGTTGCCACGAAGGCCGCCTTATCCATCCCGACTTCTTTTCCCGGCTGCGCATTCAGCTCCGTCACCGTGCCTGTCAGTGGTGTACGGATGTAGCCTTGTTTCTCCCCCGCCCGTGCCTGCTGGTTTAGCTGGCGCATCTGCTCCTGCTGCCGCCGGTAGGGAAGCAGTGTCCTCTCCTTATCCAGCTTCGTCTGCAGCAGCACCTGTTCTGCATCGCTCCGCGCACTAGAAGCGATGGGTAGCTCCTCTGGTGTGGCAGCTTTCTCCGTGGTACGCGCCGTGTTCAAGTGCTCCCGCGCAACATCAACATCGGCCTGGAACTGTTTATTGGCAATGGCGTAGTCGGTTTCCGCTTGTTGCAGCGCCAGCTTGGTCTGCTCATGGTAGGCCTCGGCAGAGGGCAGAGAAAGCTCGATCAGAACGTCCCCCTGACTGACTGCAGCGCCCAGGGTTGTGTTCACTTTGCTAACGGGCGCACGGTACGGAGATTTAATGCCGACACGAGCAAAGGGCGGCACGATGGTCTCCCCCTCCAGCAGGACCTGTCCGACGATGTCTCGTAGCGTCACCGTAGCGGGCTCCGACATCGTGGGCGCGGGCGCGGCGGGATTCAGCGGTGCCAGGCGCTTGGTGCAGCCCGTCCCAAAAAGCAACGTTCCCATCACGGGCAGGAGAGGGAGGAAGCGATAAAAGTTCATCATGCCTCTCCTATGCCCAGCGCCACCCTCAGGTTCCTTGCGCCAAAAACCACCGATTTGAAACCGGCGAACAAAAGAAAACCCCTCCTCCCGAGGATCAGGAGGAGGGGCGAAGGGAAGGCGAGGTGGGTTTTAGAACCCGCCCATACCGCCCATGCCAGGCATTCCGCCGCCACCGCCGCCGCCACCCGGTGCGGGTGCGGACTTCTCGGGGCGCTCGGCGATCAGGCACTCGGTGGTGAGGAGCAGGCCCGCGATGGAGGCCGCGTTCTGCAGGGCAAAACGGGTCACCTTGGTCGGGTCCACAACACCAGCAGCCAGAAGATCCTCGTAGGTGTCAGTGGCCGCATTGTAGCCCTTGCCGGACTCACGGACATTGCTCACCACGACGGAGCCCTCTTTACCAGCGTTCTCAGCGATCTGGCGGGCCGGAGCCTCCAGGGCCTTCTTGATGATCAGCGCGCCGATCTTCTCGTCACCGCTGTAGTCGGCAAGGTCAATTGCATCGGCGGCCATCAGAAGCGCGTGGCCTCCCCCGGCGACGATGCCCTCCTCGACGGCGGCGCGGGTCGCGGACAGAGCGTCTTCGATGCGCAGCTTCTTCTCTTTCAGCTCAACTTCCGTGGCCGCGCCCACCTTGATGACGGCAACGCCACCGGCCAGCTTGGCAAGACGCTCCTGGAGCTTCTCACGGTCGTAGTCGGAGTCGGAGTTATCAATCTGTGCCTTGATCTGGGCAATGCGGCCCTGGATCGCGGCGGGTGCACCTGCGCCCTCGACAATCGTGGTGTCCTCTTTGGTGATGACAACACGCTTGGCACGGCCCAGGTAGGTCAGGTCCACGTTCTCCAGCTTCAGGCCGAGGTCCTCGGTGATGAACTTGCCTTCGGTGAGGATCGCGAGATCCTCCATCATGGCCTTGCGGCGGTCGCCAAAGCCAGGAGCCTTGACCGCGACCACATTCAGGATGCCACGCAGCTTGTTGACCACGAGAGTCGCAAGCGCCTCGCCGTCCACGTCCTCGGCGATGATCAAGAGCGGCTTGCCGGTGCGAGCAACGGCCTCCAGCGGCTTGATCAGATCCTGGATGGAGCTGATTTTCTTCTCAAAGAGCAGCAGGTACGGCTCCTCGATCACGGCCTCCATGCGCTCGGCATCGGTGACCATGTAGGGGGAGATGTAGCCTTTATCAAACTGCATCCCTTCCACGAGATCCAGCTCGGTCTGGGTGCCCTTGGACTCCTCGACCGTGATCACGCCGTCTTTGCCCACGGCGTCCATGGCCTTAGCCACAAGCGTTCCGATGGTCTTGTCGTTGGCGGAGATCGTCGCAACATTGGCGATCGCATCGTTGCCCTCGACGATAATGGCGAGGCCATGCAGGCTCGCCACAACGGCGTCCACAGCCTTGTCCATCCCGCGCTTGATCAGCATCGGGTTGGAACCAGCGGCGACATTGCGAAGCCCTTCTTTGACGATGGACTGGGCCAGAACCGTGGCGGTCGTGGTACCGTCACCGGCCACGTCGTTGGTCTTGGAAGCCACTTCGCGAACGAGCTGTGCGCCCATGTTCTCGAACTTGTCCTCGACTTCGATCTCTTTGGCGATAGTGACACCGTCGTTGACAATGCTCGGAGCGCCGTACTTTTTCTCAAGCACGACGTTGCGGCCCTTAGGCCCCATCGTCACACGGACTGCGTCGGCCAGAATATTGACGCCACGCTCCAGCGCACGCCGGGCGGCCTCATCGTAGATAATTTCCTTGGATGCCATGGTGTCTGTTTAGCCTTCCTGGATCCCAAGGACATCGTCCTGGCGCAGAATGATCAGCTCTTGACCATCCACTTTGATCTCGGTGCCACTGTACTTGCCGTAGACGACTTTATCGCCCACTTTAATTTCCATGGCGGCAACGGTGCCATTGTCCAGTGTCTTGCCCGGCCCAACGGCCAGCACTTCCGCCGTCTGCGGCTTCTCTTTTGCGGTGTCGGGCAGGAGAATTCCCCCCGCCGTGGTCGTCTCGGCCTCGACGGCCTTCACAACGATTCGGTCTCCAAGTGGTTTCAGCATTTTTAATTGAACCTCAAATGTAACAGATTTTGGGCAGCACAAGTCCCCTAGCACGTTTTAGCACTCTCGGGTCGAGTCTGCCAACCGGAGAAAAGCATACCGCAGTACGGCGTATATTTCAAGACAGCAAGCATAAATCCTACGAAAAATCCGTAAGATTTGTCTCCATGCGCCCACTGAAAGTGAGCGTCTGAGGGCCTTCGGCCAAAAAGTCGCTCCGTGACTGCCGAAACTTATGGAGTTCCCAATCGCGGAGCGATTTCTCAGCCGAGGCACGAGGCTCGTTAGACACCGATTTTAACGCTTGTTGTGAATTACGTTTTCGCTGTGCCGTCACCGTTCGAGGGATTAAAATCCCTCGCTACAAACGTCTTCGGCGCGTCCTCCGGACGGGGAAAACGAAAGCAAAATGGACGAATGAGGCAGGCAAACACGTTCTCTTATCCGAAGGATCGCTTCTCTTGTCCGAAGGACATCGGCGGAGCCGACCCGCAGCGAGGGATTTTAATCCC
>JANNDD010000164.1:0-3212 GCA_031387365.1 Armatimonas sp.
TACGCGCTTCCCAATGTCCATGCCCCTCTCAACAAAAGCCTCACCGAGGCGGTGGTATCGGCGTGCGAGGCGGCGCTGATCGGGCGTTTTGCAAAACTGCCTTCTCTGGGCAAGTGCTATCTCGACCCGGCGCTCATGAACTACATCGTCCCCTTTGCCACCCGCTCGGCCTCAAAGTCGCTCCGGACGCTGGTGCGCGGGAGCCGCCTGCCCCTGCCCGACAAATGCAAAACCCTGCGCTTCTTTATCTGGTGGAAAAACGGTAAGGAGCGCACCGATATTGATCTCTCAGCCTCACTCTTTGACGCAAGCTACCGCTACCAAAACGTACTCTCGTACTACAATCTCAAAGACTTTGGCGGGGTTCACAGCGGTGATATTGTGGATGCCCCCGACGGTGCGAGCGAGTTTATTGATGTTGATCTCGCCAAGCTCCGGGATGTAGGAATTCGCTACGTCGTCATGACCCTACACAGCTACACAAACCAGCCCTACATTGACCTGCCTGAGTGCTTCGCGGGCTGGATGGTGCGCAAACACGCGGGCTCGGGCGAGATCTTTGAGCCCAAGACCGTGCAGGATCGGCTCGATATCACAGCCAACACCCGAATCGCGGTTCCACTCGCCATTGACGTGGTGGAGGAGCGCGTCCTCTGGTGCGATCTTGCGCTACGCAACCTCGGCAGCATTAACAACAATGTCGCCAATAGTAAGCGCGGCATAGCCGTCGCCTTGCGTGCTCTGAGCGAGCTGAACAAGCCCGACCTCTACGACCTGCTCTACCTGCATATCACCGCACGCGGCCAGCTTGTCGAGACGCCGGGCGAGGCGCAGACAACCTTCTCGGTCAAAAGCGGCTTCCCACTGCGTTCCGAGGAGATCACGTCACAGTTTCTGGCTTGAACTGCTCAGGCTATTAGCGCTTGGCACGGGCTCCGAACTCACGCACCTGGCGTGAAACGACCTCCGCGACCCGTATCCACTCACCACTGGTTGCCTGCCGATCCTGACACACCACCCAGTCCCAGCCACTCTTAGCCTTCAGCAAGACAATGCCATCACCGCCCTGGTAGCGCATCTCGGTAGGGGTTGCTTTGCGCCACGTGCCTCGTAGCAGCTGTGCAGGTGCGTCGTTCTTATAGGCCTGCCAGGTATAGGTTCCATTAGGGGAGACCGTCAGCACGCCCCCCTTGGCCCCGACCTCCCCCTGGCGATAGACTTTATCCCCACGAGTCACCGTCACCGGTGCCCCGATAATATCCATACTCCAGGTTCCCATCAAAAATGCCTGTTTCGTTGGTGGCCCATAATTGTCCGCTATCGGGAAGATCACCTCGGAGCTTGCACCGTACTTTCCGAGCTGGTTGGAAAAATCAGAGAGGTTCTGGTAGCGAAAGTTCACCCCACGCTGCTTGATCAGCTCGCCCAGTTCCTTGCGAATCGCCTCCCGTTCCGGATGCTGGAACGGCTGATCCCCCAGCCGCGTCCGCAAATAATTGAGAATGTCTGCCTGCGTCAATAAACCACCGCCTCGCGCAATGGGAGCGGGAGCGGGGGCGGGTCGTGTGGGCTTCAGTTGCCCCGGCTCCTTTGGCTTCGGCGTCGCGCCCACCAGCTGGATCTCATCGAGAGAGTAGGCTCGCTCAAACCCTTCTTTGAAGAACTCATTCGGCTTCTCGCGGACAATGACTTGCTTACCACTCGGCGTCAACCGAACGACAGTCCCAACCGACCACTCTTTATCGTAGCTGGAGCGTTTGTACTCCACCTTGTCCCCTGGTTTGAAGGGGCCCTCCTGATACAATTTCATAAGTCAACCCTCGCCTCCTATAGCAACAAAAGATAACCATTCCCTCATTATTCCAGAACCTGCTATAGAATGGCAAGTGACCCCGCCGACCCGGTTTTGTCGTAGGCAACGTCGGTGGCAGGTATAATCCCCACAGTATGAAGATCATTCGATTCGTAGACCACGCGGGCAATATCCGCCTAGGAACTCCCACCGACAACACCTTTACCACGGCTACCGCGCTCGATGGTAATTTATTTACGGGCCTCACCCCGACCAAAGAGCTGCTCTCCGTGGCCAAGCTTCTTGCTCCGATTGAGCCGCCCAATATTTTATGTATCGGGCTGAACTACAAGCGCCACGCCGAAGAGAGCGGCATGGCTGTTCCTGACCGCCCACTCCTCTTTATCAAGCCGACCACCACCCTCTCAAACCCGGGCGATGCGATTATCCACCCCCGAACCACCGAGGAGCTGGACTACGAGTGCGAGCTGGCCGTGGTGATCGGAAAGACCGCTAAGAATGTTAGTGAGGACGATGCACTGGACTATGTTCTGGGCTACACGTGTGCCAACGATGTCTCCGCCCGCGACTGGCAGTTGCGCTACGATAAGCAATGGGCACGCGGCAAGAGCTTCGACACATTCTGTCCGCTCGGCCCCGTGCTCGTGACTGCCGAGGAGATTCCCGATCCCAATGATCTGCAGATCCAGACACGGGTGAACGGAGAGACGCTGCAAAACTCCAATACGTTTGACATGATTTTCGATGTGCGTGAGATAATCTCGTCGCTCTCGAAAAATTTCACGCTCCTGCCCGGCACGGTGATCCTCACGGGCACCCCCGAAGGTGTTGGGATGGGACGTACGCCGAGGCGCTGGCTCGTGCCCGGCGATGTCTGTGAGATCGAGATTGAGGGAATTGGCGTGCTGACCAACTCCGTGGAGGCAGCATAATGTTTCGTCTTGATGGAAAACGGGCCTTAGTGACCGGGGGCGCAAGTGGCATTGGCGCGGCGATTGCGGAGACGCTCAAGGCGCAAGGGGCGCGCGTCCTAGTGCTCGATCTCAACGACCACGCCGACTTGCCTTGCGATGTTTCCGATCCCGACTCCGTGGCGCGGGCTTTCGCCAAGGCCGATGGGCATGGCCCGCTGGACTTGCTTGTCTGTTCGGCGGGGATCGGGTTCGTGGGAGATATTATCAAGACCACTCCGGCGGATTTTGACCGCCTGATGGGGGTCAATGCACGGGGCCTCTTTCTGTGCTGCCAGGAAGCGGTGCGCCGCATGAAAGCCAGCGGCAACGGCGGCAGTATCGTCAATATCTGCTCGATAGCCGCCGAGACCGCGCTGGCCGAGCGCTTCGCCTACTCCGCCACCAAGGGAGCCGTCCTTGCCATGACCCGCTGCATCGCCAAGGAC
>JANNDD010000182.1:0-3385 GCA_031387365.1 Armatimonas sp.
AATACGCTTACTTTTGATGCCTGGGTCGCTGGAATTCAGGCAGGCCGCTGCTATGTGAGCGATGGCAGTGTGCACTTATTGGATTTTTCTCTGGATAGTCAGCCGCTTGGTGGCCGTGATGTGCGTCTGGAGAGACTCGGCACACTTACCGCCACGCTCAAGGCAGCCGCGCAGCACGCAATTACCGTCGAGGCAATCGTCAATGGCTACCCCGTTGCCAGTGTTTCTCTTCCTGGTGACGGCCAGCTTCACTCACTAAAACTGCCGCTTCCGATCACAAAAAGCGCATGGGTAGCGGTGCGTGTGCTCGGGCAGGCACACACAAACCCAATCTGGGTGACGGTAGCAGGAAAGCCGGTGCGTGCGAGTCAGGCCAGCGCCCAGTGGTGCCGTGCAGGGGTAGATGCCTGCTGGAGCCAGAAAGAGCGGGTTATCGCAGCCAGAGAGCTTGCCGATGCCCGTGCTGCCTATGACCACGCCCGCCGCACCTACGAACGAATTTTGAAAGAGTGTGGAGAGTGAAAGAGATTCTTGTTGTCCAGATCAATCCCGAGATGCGCGTCAAGCTAGAGCGTGGCCCGGCGGAGGCGCGGCTCGTGCCGGGAGTCCCGATAGAGTTCCTCGTCCGAGTCGAAAACGAGGCGCACACAACCGCCACACTACGTCTGAGAACACAGATCGTTTCTGAGCGAGATCACTGGCTACGACTCGCACTAGAGGCGAGTGGCAGGCTCACCGGCAAGAGCACTCAAATGCTGACGCTGGTACTGACGGCATTTGCGACAGGCAGACGAGAAGCGCTCTTTCTGGCCGACATCGGTCATGGGACACAAGACATGGGATTTCGCGGGGAGCTTGCTGTCCTGTTTCGTTCCGATTAAATATATTTTTTATAGACTTCAGGGCGGCGGTAGCCCCAGCCCATCCAACCCTTGGGGTCGGCATGAAGTTTGTTGCGCACATCGCTCAGGGGGACATTGATAACCGTTGTCTGTGCCTCAGCTCCCAGTTGGATAATCGTTTCGCCCAGCGCTCCTACGACATAGCTCCCCCCGTTGAAGCGTACCGCATGATTAACGACAGCAATCGCAACCTCATTCTCGGCTGCGCGCGCCCTCGTGATGATCTCATTATTGGCTGGCATGCCCGTGCCAAGTGCAGTCTCCAAGGAATAGGTATTTGTTGCCAAGGGACAAGCGATAAAATCTGCACCGAGTGCTCTAAGACAGCGCACAGACTCTACAATTTCGCGATCAAAGCAGATCATTGTGCCAATTCCAAAAATCCCGTCGGAATAAGATCTCTCCGTGACAAAAAAATCACTTCCTGATGTGAATAAACCTTGATGATTATAAGATTCAAAATCTCGACAATGAATCTTTCTATAGGTAAAAACAGTATCGCCATCTCTACCTATAAAAACGGCGGTATTGTAAAATTTACCTAACTTATCTTTTTCCGAAAATCCAAAAATGATATCTGTCTTTAGTTCACGCGCAATGTCCCGCACCGCCGTCAGCTCTGATCCCTCTGACAAAACAGCGGATTCCGCAAAACATGTTTTTTCGTCGTCTGAGTAAGATCCTGCGTATCCACTGAGCACACACTCCGGTGTAATAATCAGCTCTGCTCCCTTTATTGCGGCAGCACGAATATCGGTTAGAACCCGTTGTAGGTTCCCTTCCCGCTCACCAGAATATGTTTCTGTTTGACAGAGACCAACGTTCAACTCGCATCTCCTCCAAAAAGACCTAGGGTCGCAGTCAAATAGCGCACTACGACCCTCACCCAATACTTAAGATTAGATCGGTGCTCTGTCAAGTCCTTTTTTGACATCACCAGCGCGAGCAACAAAAATCGAAAGCCTGGCTGTTTTTCAGCCTTGGCCGGAAAGACAAAGATATCAGTCACTGCACATGAGGTCGGCTGCATTTTCGATTGGAGCGCATTTTCGATTGGAGCGCATTGGCGAGTGGCTAGCGATCATGGCGTGATTGTGACGGATTCAAATTCAGCCTTCGAGGACACAAATGTGTTGCCAGAGCAAAGGAAGAGTCCGATCCGACTCCCAGCAGCAAATACGATGGGGTGCGACATAAGTGGCTTACCCCACTCTTTGCCGTCTGCCGATGCGAAAACTTCGACGCTCTTTCCCAACCGAACAAGCCGTAGGTGGCTTGGCACCGCAATCTTGCCCATTGACTTCGATTGGCCTCCATCCTGGTCGCCAGATTTGTCGCGCCAGCGGCAGACGAGGTTGCCGGTCGCTTCGACCTGAATCAGGAAGTAACGAGCGCATTTTTCGTCCAGCGATTCGCGGATCATCAATCCCGAGGCCGTCGGCGGTCGGCTATCGGTGTGATAGGCGTTAGGCCCGCCGACGTTGGCGGACAGGCTTGCAAGACGCGCAGTAAGCTCCACCTCTCCGCTCGCGGGTCGGCTAACAAACACCCCCTGATCCCGAACCCGCTCCCACCACGAAGTCATAGCATGACCACAACCTGTCAGGCGGAACGTGCCATTGCTCACATCAACCGAGCCGGGTATCGCCGGAGCGTTGAGTTCATCGTAGTTCCAGCCGGTCAGCAGCGTCGTGGGGGTCACCCTCACCGAGCAAGCTTGCTTTACTTTGCCGACCGTCGCCAGGATAGTGCATTTCCCTGGCCTCTTGCCGACGACTATAGCCACCTGTTCGCCGATCTTCCGCACCTCAGCCACCGTCGGATCGCTGCTGATCCAAGTGATCTCACGCTCGAAGGAATTCAGAGGGGCAAGCGTCGCGTTGAGCGTCGCCCGGCTGTTAGTCGAGAGAGAAAGCTTTGTGGTGTCGAGTGCCACGGCGGCGGCGGCGACAGCGGGCCGACAGGCGATCTCTTCGTTCAGTTCGATTGTCGCAACCCGAACGCCTTCCTTTTCATTGATAGCGGTCACATCGAGCCGGTAGCGATTCCACTTGGCTGTGTTAGCCAACGTGAACTCTCGGCGTGTGATTCGCTCGCCGAAGCTGGGAGCCTTCTGCACGTCAAGTTCGGTCCAGCGGGTGCCATCGTTAGACCCCGAAAGTTTCAGGGTTGCGGGCAAACGATCTTGATCAGGGCAGATGACTGTGTAAGAAGTCGCGCGGTATTTCCGTCCGTCGGCGTACTGGCACTGAATCCAACTCGACGCAGCTTTGTCGAGCCAGGCACTCTTTTCGTCCGGGTCAAATGCCTTCACCGCGACGGTAGAAGCATCCACTTCGCCTCGGGCAGTGATCTGGCACATTCCTGCATCGGCGTAGTAGGAAGTGTTGAATGTCAGCTTCGCAGGGCGTCCCTTGCCTACTGTCTGGAGGTCTTCCAAGGCTGTTTCAACCGTATTTTTGGGCGCGTTCATGATCAGATAG
>JANNDD010000225.1:0-2637 GCA_031387365.1 Armatimonas sp.
TGAGCTATATTCTCAAAGCCCGTCTGCAAGGCCTGCGGGACATGGGCGCGGCGATCTCCCCGTTCAACTCCTGGCAGCTGATTATCGGGCTGGAGACCCTGCACCTGCGCATGGAGCGCCACAGCAAAAACGCGCTGGCGGTGGCGCAGTGGCTCAAGACCCATCCCAAGGTCACCTGGGTGAACTACCCCGGCCTCCCCGAGCACCCGGCGCACGATGTCGCGAATCGCTACCATAAGAAAGACAGCGACGGCAACACGCAGTACGGCGCACTGGTCGGCTTTGGGGTGCAAGGTGGCGTGGACGCGGGCCGCAAGCTGGTGTCGTCGGTGAAGCTGCTCTCGCTACTGGCCAATATCGGGGATGCCAAGAGCCTGATTATCCACCCCGCCAGTACCACCCACTCCCAGCTCACCGAGGAGGAGCAAGCCGCCACCGGCGTCACCCCGGACTTCGTGCGCCTCTCGATTGGTATCGAGCATGTCGGGGATATTATCGCCGATCTGGAGCAAGCTCTGGCGGGGGTGTAGCCTCCCCCTCCCTCCCCCCAGCCCCCTCTCCTCCCGATAACGGGAGGGAGGGGGAGTCAGAGGGGGCTAGGCGGTATAATTTAGAGCATGCAAGAGCCAATAGAGAATGATCCCCTGATTGCGGCCAATGCTCGCCTCGATGAAGAGGCGGCGTTGCTTCAGAAGGAGAATGAGGAGCTACGTCAGATACTCGTACGCAAGCGAGCCCTAGTGGAGCGCCTGCGGACTCTGGTGCCCGAAGTGGAGAGTGAGAAAGCGGCTATAGACAGTGCCTTCTCTCGCCTGAGTCTCCGCCCACGTTAAGATGCGTCTCACTCTACGGCAGCAAGTTCGCGAGCGCTATGGTCGGCGTTGTGGCTACTGTGGTATCAGCGAACTCGACAATGGGGCAGAGCTAACTGTAGATCACTTTCAGCCACGGGTTGCGCAGGGCACCGATGCTCTGGAGAACCTTGTTTACTGCTGCCATGCCTGCAACGGTTTCAAAGGGGAGTTCTGGAACCCCGATCCTCAAGCCGTTTTGCGCCTCTTACACCCACTTCGCGATACCTTCATGGAGCATTTTACAGAATCTGAAACCGGGGAACTGGTTGCTCTGACTGAGACCGCAGGATTTCACATAGAGACACTCCATCTCAACCGTCCGCAGTTGGTAGGCCACCGACAACGGCTACGACAAAATGAGCGCATGGCGCGGGAGAACCTGGCACTCCGTGAACAAATCGAAGCCTACGAAGAGGATTTACGCTCGCTCATGGAGCGTCTACGTCGCACGACTTCGTAAATTCAGCCAGCGAAGCCAAGAACGTAGAGCACATTGTCTATGGGGTATAATCCCCAAAACCGTCATTACAACCGCGGCGGCAGAAACACTAGTCCGGCCTTGATTTGGTCGTTCAATGTCAACGTATATCATCATCTTGAAACATAACCCAAAGGACCATCTCCATGAGTGACGAAGAAAAAGTGAAAGGGCCTGCATCCTACTTCCCTTCAATTGAGAAGAAATACGGTCAGCCAATTGAACACTGGTTGACTCTGCTAAAGGGACTCAAAGACATGAAACACATGGAGATGGTCAACTGGCTCAAGATGAATCACGGCATGGGGCATGGCCATGCGAACGCCCTCGTCGGTTATTTACGCTCCGACTCATGAATAGTCGTTAGCCACCCCCCCACCGGTACTTGGTGGCCTCTCGTAGAGCCTGCTGTTATCCTTCACCTTGTCTCACGGTGGGCAGGAAATCCCGCTGTTTTTGCCGAACGGTGAGGTATGGAAACCAACACCGAGCATAAGTTCCGGGACTATGAGGCCGAGGCCCGCGACACTGTCAAGACGTTCTACCGGCTCAACCACACCAACCAGACCCTGGACTTTGTGTGCGCCAAAAAGGCCGACTATCTGGCGCTCAACCGGCGCGAGATGGGCATCTGGGAGGCGATGGAGTTTCTCAACGAGCTGATCGACGACTCCGACCCCGATGGCGACTTTACCCAGATCGAGCACCTGCTGATGACCTCCGAGGCGATCCGCAAGGACGGCCACCCGGACTGGTTTATCCTCACCGGCCTCATCCACGACCTGGGGAAGATTCTCTGCCTCTTTGGCGAGCCGCAGTGGGCCGTGGTCGGCGACACGTTTGCGACCGGCTGCAAGTACAGCGAGAAGTGTGTCTACCCCGAGTTCTTCGCCGATAATCCCGATAGCCGCGTCCCCGCGTACCAGACCGAGTACGGAATCTACGAGCCGGAGTGCGGCCTCGACAACGTGCATCTCTCCTGGGGCCACGACGAGTATCTCTACAACGTGGTAAAAGACCACCTCCCCGACGAGGCGCTCTACATGATTCGTTTTCACTCGTTCTACCCCTGGCACAACGAGGGCGCCTACACGCACCTCACCAACGCAAAAGACCGCCAGCTTCTGAGCGCCGTACGCGCCTTCAACCCCTACGACCTCTACACCAAGACCGACGAGCGCCCGGATGTGGAGGCCTTAAAACCGTACTACCTAGAGCTGATCGCAAAGTTCTTCCCCGCCAAGCTCCGCTGGTAACTGCCCTTGCCGCCGGTTGAAAACCGGCGTCTGCAGTAGCCTGCGGCTC
>JANNDD010000484.1:0-2797 GCA_031387365.1 Armatimonas sp.
GCGGGGGCTGCCGTTCTGGCGGCGACAGCAGCGCTTCGTGCAGGAGCCGGGCTGGTCTATCTGGCTGTCCCCGAGAGTCTGGTCGCGACCGTCGCCGCGCTCTCCGCCGAAGTGGTGGTGCGCCCTCTGCCCGAGACACCTGAGGGAACGCATGGTGGCGAAGAAGCACTTGCCGCACTCTTGCCGCTTTTAGAGCGCACCGATGCGATTGCGCTCGGCCCCGGGCTAACAGCGAGCGAGGCGGTGCAAGACTTTGTGGAAGCCCTGCTCAAAAACACCAAACTGCCTCTGGTAATAGATGCCGATGGGCTCAATGCCATCGCACTAAAAGCCGAGCTGCTCCAGAGCCTGACGGAGCGGGAGCGTGTCCTGACACCGCATCCGGGCGAGCTGGGCCGACTGCTTAAAATCCCCACCGCGGACGTCCAAGCGCACCGAACCGATGCCGCACTGCGCTGTGCGCACACTTTTGGCTCCGTCACTCTGCTCAAAGGCGCACGAACCTTGGTGGCAACCCCCTCCGGTCGGCTATACTACAACCGTGAGGGTTCGGTGACACTGGCGACGGCAGGAAGCGGCGATGTGCTAACCGGCGTGATAGCCGCGTTGCTAGCACGTGGCCTCTCTGCAACAGACGCCGCTCGCTGTGGAGCCACCTGGCACGCACTGGCAGGAGAAATGCTACCCGTGGGCGCACTGGCCGGTGAGATTCGGGATGCCCTGCCCGCCGCGCGGCAGCACTTAGAATCGGGGGATATTTGCGACCTATGAAGACACAACTGACGGCACTCGCTTTCTTACTCGCTACAGGTGCACTGGCACAAGCACCGACGCCAGCACCCAAGCTAGAGCCCCCCAAGACAACGCTCGCCGCCACCCCAATGCCACAGAAAGCCACCCCAACACCCGATCCAAAAGCCCCCACTCCTGACCCCAAAGCCGCGGCACCCGCGCCTGCCGCTTCTCCGACTGCTACCCCCGCGCCTGTGGCTACCCCCGCCCCGGTTGTGGTCGTGCTGCGTGAGAAAGAGCCGGAGCAAAATAACGGCAGTAGCTTGATCGCGGGCTGGCTTGGGCTGGCCATTCTTGTCGGGGGTGGGTTCTTTGGCTGGCGTGCACTTAAAAGCAAGGGATTGACGGTTACCGGAGCGTTCAAGCAGCTTGGGGTGGAGCTGCCTCAGGAAGCGCCCCCCGCCACCGCGCCCACTGGAAAGCCCGCCGTGGCTCCGTTGCCGCCTCTTCCCTCCCTCTCAGACTTACCCTCGGCGGGAGCAGCCCCCGCAGGTGTCGCCGTTGCCGGTGGAGCGACCAGTGCGCCACCACTGCCTGCACCCACGGGGCAGCCCAAGCTCGTGGGCTACAGTGGCCCTGCCGCCGGGAAAGTCATTCCGCTTATGGATGCTCTCAGTGTTGGGCGGGAACCCGACAACGCCCTCTCACTCCCCACCGATAGCACCGTCAGCCGCAAGCACGCCCTTTTTCTGCCCACCAGCACCGGCTGGGAGCTCGCCGATAGCGGCTCCGCCAACGGGACGTTCATCAACGGCCAGCGCCTGAGCGCCACGCAGACCCTCTCCCACGGTGATGAGATCAAGATCGGCTCGTCGAGGTTGCGCTATGAAGCGTGAATGGTTTCCCTCCCTCCCCCCTGCCCCCTCCCTCCCGATAACGGGAAGGGAGGGGGAGTTTGAGGGGGTCGGCCTTTCCCCCACCCAACCCTCTCCCCTTATGGGGAGGGGGTGCCGAGGAACGAGGCGGGGGAGGGAAACAAGCGTCGGGGGGAGGGCAATACGTAGATGAACTTCCCCTCGCGCATCTTACTTTTCCTGTTAGCAGGAGCCGCCGCCGGTCTCTTGGTCGTCTTCCTGACCGATGTCACGGGTATTTTACGCATCACCGATCAGTGGCCCCCCACCAAGACCGACCTGAGCAATACCACGACGGCAGCGGTATGTTTTGGAGGCTTTCTGGGCGCACTCTTTGGTGTCGCGAACAATCTTGCCTCAGGCACCCGCGACTGGGTGCGTGCCGTGGGCTTCGGGTTAGGGATTGGAGTTGCCGCCGGGTTTGTGGGGATCACGTTTGGAATGGCGGTCTTTGCCCCACTCTATGTGGAAAAAGCCCGCAATCCGCTAGCATTTTTGGGCAATGTGATCGCCCGTGGCCTAGGGTGGTGCTTCATTGGAGCGCTGGCCGGAACCGCAGAGGGCTGGCGTAAGCAGAGCGTTCGTGTGGGGCGTAATGGGCTGATTGGGGGCGCGATTGGTGGCCTACTCGGTGGCGCAGTCTTTGAGATCGCGCCGTATCTGATGCCCGGAGTCCGCGCCGGGGCCGTCTCGCGCACCCTGGGTTTTGTGATCACCGGAGCCATGATTGGGTTGTTTATCGCGCTGGTTCAAGAGTGGCTCAAAGAAGCCTGGGTGACAATCCAAGTGGGCCGCAATGAGTTCAGCAAAGAGATTCTTCTCGAAAAAGCCGAGAGCAAGATAGGGCGCAGTGAGCTGTGCGACATCCCGCTCTTTGGCAACCCGCAGATCGGGCGCAGTCACGCGCTTTTAGTCGCACTTCCGAGTGGTGGCTACGTCGTACGAGACACAGGCGAGTCTCCGATAGGTGTTTTAGTGAACGGGGCAAAAGTGACCAGCGAGCAGAAGCTACGCTCGGGCGACCAAATTCAGATCGTGGATCGGGTGCTGGTGTTCTTTGAGAAACAAGTCCGTCAGCGCACCGTGCTCGAAAACCGCGATGTGAAGCAAGCCCCTGCCATTCCCGTGGCACAGCCGGGCGTATCGCCGTA
>JANNDD010000307.1:0-26731 GCA_031387365.1 Armatimonas sp.
GAGAACAGCGTACTGAACGCGAGCTACTTAAAAGCCAAGCTCAGCAAGACATTTGCTGTCGCCTACGACAGACCCTGTATGCACGAGGCGGTTTTCTCGTTGGAGCGCCTGAAAAAAGACTACAATGTCAAGGCGCTGGATGTCTGCAAGCGGATTATTGACTACGGTTTCCATCCGCCGACCATGTACTTCCCCTTGATCGTCCCCGAGTGCCTCATGATCGAGCCCACGGAGACGGAGAGCCTGGAGACGCTGGATGCCTTCGTGGAAGCACTAGAAAAAATCGCACAAGAAGCCGCCGACGATCCCGCGCTCGTGCAGGGCGCTCCCTACACCGCGCCCGTCAAGCGCCTCGACGAACCGTTCGCCGCGCGTAACCTGGATGTCGCCTGGAAGTAATTCCATGCACTAGAAACGCTAGTGCATGGAAAGGGAAGAAAACCCCTGGCAAGCGGCCCAACGATCAGCTCTCCTAGAAGTATGATGCACCTTCTTAGACGTCTCAGCAGTACCTGGATCGGCTTTGAGCTGGTTGCCTTCGGTGTCGGCTATCTGCTTTTCAAGGCACTCCCACCCGCCGATTCCTATGGCCCTGTCTTGCTTGGCTCACTTCTAGGTGGCACTCTTTTAGGGATTCCACTTGGTTTCTGGTTGGGAGGTCTCCTCCCTGCCTGGCCAGAACACGTACCTCACTGGCGACGGGTCGCCTTTGGCACGATAATCGGGGCCCTGGTCGGGATTGTTCTCTTACAGATCACGAATCCCAAGCTCGTCACGCTGTTGGCTACGCCACTTATCATGATCCCACTAGAGTTTGCAGCCCTAATTGTACGCCGTCTCTCTCGAACTTAGCACACAAGGGCATAGTAACGATAGAGCAGTACTATGCCAGAGCTATATGAAATCCGCGCTAACTATGATAGAGATACCCTTACGGTCTACCAAGCCTACAACAGAACCATCGCCGACGCCGCGCTTGCCGCCCAGACCTTCGTCGCCCCTTTCTCATTCCACCGCATGACCTGGATCAAGCCCTCGTTTCTGTGGCTGATGGAGCGCAGCAACTGGGGGCTGAAGCCAGGTCAGGAGCGTATCTTGGCGGTTCGAATCCAGCGCACCGGCTGGGAAGAAGCACTCTCTCAAGGCATCCTCACCCACCCCGAGCCCGCGCTCTGGCCTAACCCCGACGACTGGCGCATTGCCTTTGATGCCGCGAAAGTTCATGTCCAGTGGGACCCCGAGCGCACCCTGCGCGGCGCGGCGCTTCCCTATTTTTCCATACAAGTCGGCCTGAGTCGCCATATCATCCAGCGCTACACCGACGACTGGATCGTGAGCATTGAGGACAAGACGCCGCTGGTACGCAAGCTCCAGCGCCTTATCCAATCCGGCAAGGCAGACGCCGCCAAGAAGCTACTCCCATCAGAGCGGGTCTACCCTATAAAAACGGTTATCGGTAACCCTTCACCAGCGCACTAATCACTAAGACGACCCACAGTACTGCGGGGAGAGTTCCGGCATAGATTCCCAAGGAAGCCAACGGGTGCAGGAAGCTCCCCGCACGCTGGAGAAATCCGCCCTTCGGACGGGCCTGCCACCTATCCAGGAGCCAAACCCATAACCAGTTCGCCCCATAGGCCAGCAGGAGAAATAGAGGCAAACTCAGTGGGAAGCGCCGACAGAGTGGCAAGAAAAATCCCGATGCCATTCCCAAACCTAGGCCGACAGCGAGGGCCACGACGAGGCAATCGCCATTGTTCCAGAACGCTGCTTCTCGCCGTCGTCGCATTGCGGTTGCCTATAGCGTCCGTAAGTGGAAGCCGCCGTCTATGTTGATGACCTCGCCCGTGGAGAACGGAAAGTCTCCTCGGGCGAGGGCGGCGACGGCGCGCCCGATGTCTTCGGGCAGGCCCCAGCGACGGATCGGCCATGCGCCGCCCTCAATCGCACTGTCGTACTTGTCTTTCACGCCCGCCGTCATGTCGGTAGCAATCACGCCAGGGCGCAGCTCATAGACACGAATCCCGTACTCCGCCAGCCGCGCCGCCCAGAGCGCTGTCGCCATTCCAAGCCCCGCCTTCGAAATACAGTAGTCACCACGGTTCACCGACGCCGTGAACGCGGAGATTGAGGAGACGGTAATAATCTGCCCCCCCCCGCCCCCGCTCGCGGGGGAGCTATTTCTAGCGATCATCTCTTTGGCGACGCGCTGGGTCAGAAAATACGGCCCCTTGAGATTAATCGCAATGAGCCGATCAAAGCTCTCCTCGCTCGCGTCCAGCACGTCGGCACGCACGCTCGGCGCGACTCCGGCATTATTCACCAGCAGATCAATCCGATCCGCCACGGCTAGCGTCTCGTTTACCAGCCGTTCGCGATCCTCCGCCAGCGAGACATCCGCGCGAACGGCAATCGCATCGCCGCCTGCCTCGCGCACCAGCGCCACGCACTCGTCGGCGGCCTGCACATTTCCGGCGTAGTTCACCACTACAAACCACCCGAGCTTCCCCAGCTCAATCGCAATCCCCCGCCCAATCCCCCGCCCCGCGCCCGTCACTAGTGCCACGGGCCGCGTCACTTGGTCGCTCCGTCCACAGGCGAGGCGACATCTTCTTCTGTGGGGCCATCCACCCAGGTCTTGAACGCCGCCGGGAGCGAGTCCTCGGGGTAGGGCGTGACCACACTCCCTCCTCCCGTTATCGGGAGGAGGGCTGGGGAGGAGGGTTTTAGGGCTTTTGCAAGCGCCTCGACGAAGAAGTACTCGCTGAACAAACAGGCTTCGTGGACGCCGATGTTCTTGTGAATATGGTAGATTGAGCCGTTCAGAATCCCCTCAAAGCCCGGTGTCTTGTCGCCCAGATACTGCTCGCAGCAGAGCTCCAGGCTCCGGATGGCCCAGTTACGATACGCCGTGCTTTTAATGGGATCGGGACAAACAACGGCAAGATCCAGCAAGCCCGAGGCTGCAATCGCGGAGCCCGACGTGTCAATATCCTGGTTGGGGGCATCGAAGTCCCAGGCGGTGACGCCGCCGCCGGGAAGCTGTGCGAGCAGATAATCCGCGTTGGCCATGGCGGTCTGTAAATAAATCGTGCGGCCCGTCTGCTGGTAGCTACGAGTGAAGCCGTAGAGCGACCAAGCAAGGCCACGTGCCCAGCAGGAGTCTCCGCGATAGCCCTGGTGCGTACTCTGGCGCAGGCACTCGCCGGTGGTCAGATTAAAGAGCGCCTCGTGGCTGGTGGAGCCGTCGCCGCGCACGATCGTCCGGCGCGTGGTCTCGCAGTGGCGGTGCGCGACAGCAAGTAAGTGCTCATCGGAGAGGCGCAGTCCGGCACGAAAGATCGTCCCGACATTCATCATGATGTCAATAAACAGACTGGCGGGCTCGACAAAGCTGCGCAGGTACTGACCGTTTCGCATAAAGCGCATCGCCATGGTCTTGCCCGCCTGATCGAGTAAATTATTGACATGCGCCTCTGGGCCACCGAGCTCCAGCCAGCGCAGATGCGTGGAGAAAAAGAGAAAGCCCAGATCATGGACGGCACGGTCGTACTGGCGCTCCTCCAGCGGCGTGCTACGCTTCACGGCCTCGTCGAGCCAGAAGCTCTCGCCCGTGGCCTCGGCGAAGAGAAACATCATGCCCGGGTAGAAGCCATCGCACCAGTGCGTCCAGCGCTTCGTGTCCTGGCCAAACTTGCCGTGGACGGTGTACATCGGGTAGTAGTCAGCGGGGTAGTCGGCGATCAGGGCTTTCACCTGAACCTGTGCAAAGGCAAAGGCGCTCTCAAGAGTTGCGTTCACGCCCCCCAGTGTACCCGACTCACGCCTCCAAAAATCGGTTTACGCCCCAGTCGCGCTCCAGCGTCTCCCAGTGCGCCAGCTGCTCCCGGAGCTCGGCGAGCATGGCTTGGGAAACATCTTGCACTGTCACCAGCGCTTTTGGCCAGATGGGTTTGATGGGCTGCTCTACCACAAAAGTCCAGCAGAGCCAGAGAGCAATGGCGCTCAGAATCAGCCGCGAGCCGACACTCACCTCCACGTTTTTCCAGAGCAGGTAGGTGAGAACCGAAAATCCCCCCAGCGCCCCCCACGTACGCTCCGACAGCGGCCACCAGATGGTCTTCATCGTCACCGAGGGCCATAAGCTCCCCCACGGCTCAGGGAGCTTTTGCCAGAAACCCGCGAGCTGCGCCTCAGGGATCAGCTCCGCAATGGCTTCATCGCCGGTAAGCGGCTTGCCCAGGGCACGCCCAATCATGTCTATAAGCTGCACATCAGTGACATTCATCCCAGCCAGCCCGCGCCACTGCGTCAGAAACTCCTCCTCAACGAGGGTAACTAAGTAATCAAACCGATTGGGTATCCTATCCACAATCAGGTTGATCTGTAGAAGCTCCGCCACTCCCTCCACGACGTCTTCAAGAACCGAATAATCATCAAGGGCATGGCCCAGAATCACGAAGTCCCAGGAAGTCGGAGGAATCCCCTGCTTCTCACACTCCGTCCCCACGATCCGCGTCAGTGCCAACCGCGAGAGCGGCGGGTTGATCCCCACCGGCCACGCCGTCGCCTGGCCCGCCCCCTCACGTAGTTGTCGCGCTTCCTCTACTGTCATGTGCGGCCTCCTTCATTTCCTCGTACTCATCGCGTGCTCGTTCTTGTAGCTGGCTTACCAGCTCGCCAAAGGTGAGAGCAGGGTACCACCACCGAAAGTCGCCGGTTTTCTTCTTTGTCACAGAAACAAGCCCGACAAGTCCTAGAAAACCCAAAACGGCGATCCATCTGTTAAGATAGCCGAGAAGAGCAAGCAGCACGAGAATGAGTCCGCCGAAGATCAGCCCCGTCTCCAACATAGCAGTCAAGAAACTTTTCCCTTCGACAACAAGCAACGTCCGGCCTTCGTAACCAACCCAGTCAAGCTCCCAGCACAAATCGCGCCCCTGAACGGGAGTCATCCGATTCGCCAACTGCTCTGTGTTCTCGATTGTCGCACCTGGATTACTCGTCACGACACGCAAAGCCACGAGAATTTCCTGATTCACTTTTTGGGAAGCATCAGGGCTTGCACCGCAGAGCCAACCTCGCCGCCAACGGCGGAGATAGACTTGCTCCAATATCAAAAACAGGTCGCCCACAGTACGCGGTTTTCCAAGCTCTTTCCAAACTTGATCCGTTAACATATCGCTATCCGCGTGGAGCAGCCAATCTACCTCAATGCAGTCAGGTGGGCGATAAAGACGTCGTTGATCGAATGGTGCGCCTGGACTATCATCTATTGGATTAATCTGTTCCAGAAGCCGCTGTGCAAGTTCTGCTCTATCCAAAGGTGGCGTTGGATAGTCAGCAGTGTGGTTCCAGGCAATGGCTCCATCAAACTGAAGCAGAAAATCCTCGCCAATATCTCTGGTCATTCTCGGCGTTATGCTCGTTCAGCGGTTCGATAACCAACCTTAAGACTAAAGACTTTTGCGTCAGGATGCCGCGAACGCAGACTACGAAAAAGCTCGACATCATTGCCGTCTTCACCTAGCTCGTAGTCCCCAGAGTCTACGTCTATCATCAGGAGTTTCCCTATGTTTTCTGGGATTGCCAGACGCGACCTAAGATGGCGTTCATAGATTGCCTTGCCCCGTGCGATAGTCTCTTCCATAGTCATAGTTCGATTTTATCGTAGCCAAGCATCTAAGTGCTCAGCGATGTAGTTATCGTCGGGCTGTGCGAGGTGCGGATAGGCGGCTCGGACACGATCTATTTCCTCGCGCTGGCCAGGGGAGAGGCCCTCGTTTTCGTCGAGGCACCAGATTCCCTCCAGAAGCCCCTGTTGCTGCAAGACATAGTGAATCCCGGCGATACAGCCGTGGAAGCCGTGGGTGGCGTCGAAGATCGCGGCATTCATGTCGGTGACAGCGACTCCTGTGGCGAGCAATTCGGCGGGGACGGTATCGGTGACGGCTTGGCAGGTTTGGAGAAGCTCCACGGCGCTCTTCGTCCAGCAGGCCCAGTGCCCCAGAAGCCCCCCGACGATCCGTCGGCCAAAGTAAGTGGTGACCAGATCCGCGACAATCGCGTCGTCGTTTCCGGTGTAGAGAGCCACATCCTCACGGCCCGTCTCAACGAGCGCACGGATGACATCCAGCGTCTGGTAGCGGTTGAACGGCGCGATCTTGACAGCAACCACGCTCTCGATCTCAAAGAACCGGCGCCAGAACGCGTAGGGCAAGACGCGCCCTCCGACGGCGGGCTGCAAGTAAAACCCGATCAGTGGAATGACCTCGCCGACGGCACGGCAGTGGGTAAGCAGCGTCTCGTCGTCGGCAGTGCGGAGCGCGGCCAGCGAGAGCAAGCCCGCGTCGTAGCCCAGCGTGCGCAAGAGCGTGGCCTCAGCAATCGCTTGATTAGTCTCACCACAGACCCCACCAATACGGAATACCTCGCGCCCGGCGTTATCCATTTCCTCTTTGGCGAGGCTCAGCACCGGCTCGAATAGACCAACTTTCGGATCACGGATCGCGAACTGGGTTGTGTGAACACCCACCGCAAGCCCACCCACGCCCGCCGCCAAGTAGTAGCGCGTCAGCGCCCGCTGCCGCCGCTCATCCAGCTTGCGATTTGCGGTGAGCGCGAGCGGCTGCGCGGGGATGGCAAGACCTGCTCTAACTCCCCTCCCTTTCCCGTTATCGGGAGGGAGGGGTTGGGGGAGGGAGGGAAACTCAGAACTTTCCATCGCGCACCTCGAACTTCGTAGGCTTGCCCAGCGTCGAGCCGTCGTTTTTGATCCACTGCGCCGTCCACTCTAGAATTTGCTCCACGCCGACGGTCGGGTAGCCGAAAGCTCGGTGTGCTTTCTGACCGTTGGAGAGCAGCGCATGCGGCGCTTCCTCGCCCTCGAAAAGGGGCTCTTTTCCAAGCAACTTCCCAAGCTGTTCGGCGATTCTTCGCACAGAGAGCTGCTCGGGCCCGGCGAGGTTGAAAATGCTGGCAGGCGATGAGGCGTGGGCGAGGCTCTGGAGCGCCCACGCGTTGGCGTCGCCTTGCCAGACCACGTTGACAGCGGCCATTGCCACGGAGATAGACGTGCCCTCCCAGACTTTCCGCGCAATATCGCACAGCACTCCGTAGCGCAGCTCGACCGCGTAGTTGAGGCGTAGAATGGAAACGGGCGTGTCATAGCTCTCCGCAAAATACTGGAAGATCCGCTCGCGGCCCAGGCAACTCTGGGCGTACTCGCCTACTGGCCCGGGTGCGTCGGTCTCGATACTGCCGCCCTGGTGAAGCGGTGTGAGCGGGTAGACATTGCCGGTGGAGAACGCGGCGATGCGGCTCGTGGTGAAGCGCTGACAAACCAATCCCGGGAGAAAGCTATTCATCGCCCAGGTCAGTGGCTCGTTGCCCGTCGCACCGAACTTCATCCCAGCCATAAAGACAATATGGGGGACATCGGGGAGCGCCAGAAGCGCGTCCACATCCAGTAAGTCCGCAATGATGGTCTCGACACCTGCGAGTTCAAGCGCTGCCCGAGCCGCCCCATCCGAGAAGCGACTGACGGCGATCACGCGACGCGACTTGCCTACGGCACGCTTTGCCATCCGAGCCAGGGTTGGCCCCATCTTGCCCGCCGCACCTAAGATCATCAGATTTCCGTCAAGAGCATCCAGTGCCGCGATCACTGCCGGAGTAGGCTCCGAGAGACGATCCTCAAGTTCATCAAGCGTCATGCCATAAATCCTCCGCCACGTATAGATCCCCTTAGCGCCGGGTTAGAAATTCAATGAGCTGCGTGCCTCGCAGGTAGCCAACAGCACGGCGAAGTTCCTTGCCACTGGGGTCGAGCAAGATCATTGTTGGGTAGGCGGCAACACCGAGCTTCTTCGTGAGATCGCGCCTTAGATCACCGTCCACTTTCACCGCAATCACCGCTTGTGCGGCATCTACTACCGACTGCTGAGAGTACACCAGCTCGTCCATGCTCTTGCACGGGCCGCACCAAGTCGTCTCAAAGTCCACAAAGAGCTTTTTGCCGGTCTTTTTGGCCAGCGCGATGGCCTCCTCGAAGTCATGCAGAAACGTCACCGGCTTTATGGCTTTGGGAGCGGCCTTATCCTCGCGGAAAATATCGCGTTTGCCGGTTTCCTCGGCCTCGGTGATGCCCGGATCGAAGCGCTCAAAGCTCAACGAGACGCCGTCGGGATGGATCGCCGTCGGGCGGTACGCCACTCCCTCCAGCCAGACATGGTCTTCCAGGCCGCGTGCGCCGCTCCGTAAAATGCCTTCGCGCGTCCGGGAGAGTGTCCAGGAATCGCGCTGGTCAAAGACCCCGTCCATCTGCATCTCGGTGATCAAAACGAAGGCGGGCTTTCCACCTAGCGTTACTTGCCCCTCGTGCCAGCCCCGGCGGCTCCAGCGCAGCGCCGGTGTGGCGGTTGGCTCCTGAGGGTCTTCCACGTACCAGAGATTGATCGGATACGGACGGTTTGTCTTGCTACCCGCAATCGGAATAGGCACTAAGACCGGCCCAAAGCTCGACCACCACTTTCCCGTGCGCTCCATCGGGGAAGTTTTCAGAAGCTCGTCGGGGGTCTGCTTGCCATCGCGATTGGCATCTATCCAGAGCTGATTAAAGTGCACCGCGTCTTTCTTAGAGAGCTCCACAGCAACTTCGGGTGTGCCTTTGGAACCAAGCGCAAAGCTACCACGCAGGGCCCCACCACTGAGACGTAGATTGACCGTCGCGCCCTTGGGGCTCCAGCGCAGCGATTCTTTGGTTGCGACTGCGCTAGGCGTTAGCGAGACGGTTACGGGATCACTTATCCCTAAGATGAGAAGAGAAAGTAGAAGCATGACAAATCGTACCATTTTTGCAAATACTTAGGTTGGCTGATAGAATCCTTATCATATTTTTCCGAGGTAGGAATCATTTATGTGGACTATGCCAGCCCGCCGTCGCCAGACTTTCACACTGATCGAACTCTTAGTGGTCATCGCGATTATCGCAATACTCGCCGCCATACTGTTTCCTGTCTTCGCCCGTGCTCGCGAGCAAGCGCGCAAGACGGCGTGCCTTTCGAACCTCAAGCAGATCGGCACGGCACTGTTAATGTACTGCCAGGACTATGACGAAACCCTGGTTCCTGTGGCGATTGGAGTGTGTCCGGGGCCGACAGCCTTCTCCTGGGCGGATCTCTCTTATGCCTACACCAAAAATGAGAAGCTCTTCGACTGTCCCACGGCGACGCTTCGGATGAAGCTAAACGCCGCGCTCAACCCACCGCGTTTTCATCGAGATCGTGGGGGTACGGGGGTGGGCGTGAACACGGACTGCACGACGGGTGCTCCTATCGCTACGGGACTTGGCTTTAACTACGGCGTGAATGCATTTGGTCCCCAGACAGGGCAGACAGACCAGACTGCTGGTCCCTTCTGGACACGTGGCTCAGGGGAGATGCCCAATGGCTCGCTGGCCGCCCACCCCAAGCCAGCCGAGATCATCGCCATAGCCGATAGCCGAGGTGCCTCCCCCTGGTCTATGGCGGGTGGAAACGGTGTTTATGACTTGCCCTCGGTGGATGGTCAGGCCGATGCCCGGCGGCACTCGGGTGACCGTACGCTCCAGAACTACGGCTCGCTCAACGTGATGTTCATGGACGGCCACGCCAAGTACACCAACCTGCGTAAGTCCGTTCAAGTCCCAGGAAATATCTGGACCGTCCGCGACGACGACTAATCCCAAAAGAGCCGCCTGAATGACTCCTGCGGCTCGCTTGCTCCGTTCCTCTCTCCGCCCTCTTTCGGCGCTAATTATCTGGCGTCACTTCTCCCAGGAGATGCCGGACGGTATACATCTGGCCAATGTGATACCCCACATGGAAGACCATGTACTGCAACACCTCACCATACGTATTCCCAGGTGACCCGTCGGGGGCAGCACTATCTAAGTCGAGGTTCCGTGCCTTGAGGTGAGCAACGGCTTCCTGGTGCACCCGTGCCAGCTCTGTGCCAACCTGCTGCGCGGTCATGGCTCGCTGTTCCTCGGAAGGCGGAGTTGCTATCGTCGTAGGGTAGTACCGGAACCGTCGGTCAATCAGCGAGCTACTTATCTTGCCCTCCCCAGCAAACCGATCCGCTTCCCCGTAGGCGATATGCCCCGCTAGCTCGCCGATAGAGAGAATCCCCTCTGCAGGCCGCTTCCAGACATTCTCGTCCGCGAGCCCCTTAAATGCCTCCGTCACCTCGAAATAGGCCAACTCAAGGCTGCTTAGATACGCTTCCAGCATCCCGCTACTCTCCGCCTTTGGTGGGCTGCATGATCCCAGAGAGGATCCCCTCAGTGTCGGTGAAGTAGGCTAGCCAACCGACTCCAGGAATCTGATGCTTCTCCATCGTGATTGTCCCGCCTGCTGCCTTGATTTTCGCAATCGCCTCATCAATGTCCTCGATATCAATCACATTGATCGGAGCCATCGGAAACTGCGGATCGTGGGTCATTAAACCCCCATTGATTCCCTCAGACTCTTTCTCGCCCGTTTGAACCAGCCAGTAGTCCATCGGGCCCTCCCACTTGTGGAACCGCCAGCCAAACGCCTGGCTATAAAACGCAATCGCACGCTCCGGGTTCTGCGCCGGAAGCTCAAAATGAATCACTCTAGACATCGTCTTTTTCTCCTCCAAACAAGTATCTATCGCCACCAACAAACATAAGTTTACACAAGTTTTAAAAATTGTCAATGACTTTTTTGCAAATGCCGAAGGAAGCCCAGATGACACTGCCGAACCCTACGACATGGCTGAAGAGAAGAAGGCGGGCCACGCGGCCCACACACAAGACGCGCAGGAGCGGGGCCTCCCTGGAACCATGCTGCGTCCGATCAAAGTGACAATGATGGGAGCGGGCTCTGGCTTCACCCCACGACTAACAAGCGATATTCTCAATATTCCGGGCAATCTCGGCGGCACGATCGCGCTCGTAGATATTGACGCGAGCCGACTGCACACGATGGTTGGGCTACTCACACGGCTGGTGAATGAGAAAGGGCTCGCCGAGAAGTGGACGATTATCGGCTCCACCAACCGCCGCGAGGTGCTTCCAGGCTCGGACTATCTGACCAACTGCATTGAAGTCAGTGGCCTAGGCTGCGTGCGCCACGACAACGATATTCCCGCCAAGTACGGCGTAAACCAGTGCATCGGGGACACAATCGGACCGGGCGGCCTGTTTAAGAGCCTCCGCACGATTCCTGTCTGGCTGGATGTCCTACGCGACGCCCAAGAGCTCTGCCCCGATGTGCTCGTGCTCAACTACACCAACCCGATGAGCATGATGTGCCTGGCCGCCGCTCGCGTCTCCACACTTCCGATTGTCGGGCTGTGCCACTCCGTGCAGGGAACGAGCCACCTGCTGGCGGGCTACGCAGGTGTCCCCTACACCGAGATGGACTGGGAGTGCGCGGGCATCAACCATTTAGCTTGGTTCACGCGGCTCAACCACAATGGCAAGAGCCTCTACGAGACAGTGCTCTACGAGAAGTTCGCAAAAGAGCTAGCGCTCACGGTCACCGAGGGGCTTCCCGATAACCCGGAAAACCTGACCTACGGCCCGAAAGATCTCCTGAGCCACCATAAAGATATAGTTCGTAAGGACATGTGTGTGCACTTTGGCGCGTTCATCACGGAGTCCTCAGGGCATCTCTCGGAGTATCTGCCCTACTACCGTAAGCGCAAGGACCTACTCCACCAGTACTCCCGCTTCGGCTACGACGGTGGCACAAGCTTCTACGCCGACAACTGGCCCTCTTGGCGCGCTAACGCCGATGCCGAGCGTGAGGCGATGGTGCGTGGGGAAAAACCCGTGGGCTGGGAGCGCTCCTGGGAGTACGCAAGTTGGATTATTGAGGCGAGAGAGAAAGACACACCCTTTCGGATTCATGGTAATGTCCCCAACACCGGTGGCCTGATCGAGAACCTCCCACACGATGGCATCGTGGAAGTGTCGTGTATGATTGACCGCAACGGCATCAACCCGACCCGCTACGGCAAGCTTCCCAGCCAGATGGCGGGCATCTGCCAGATGAACATGGCAATGTACGAGCTTGGTGCGCAGGCTGCTGTGGAGAAAAATATCGAGAAGGCGATCCATGCGCTTATGCTCGACCCACTCACCATGGCTTGCTGCTCCCCGGCGGAGATCAAGGCGATGGCGCTCGAAATGTTTGAGGCCGAGAAGGAGTTTCTCCCGGGTTACAAATAGAGTATCAGAGCGCGTTCAGTACCCCACTGCCCCTTGTGGCAAAGTCCGCAATGCGCTCGTCGTGAGTGGCGAAGCCGGGGCAGAGCTGGCCGGTGGCGTCCACGAAGCCCGCTTCGCCGCGGGAGCGCCGGTCTTGGTGGGCAATCACAACGAGAGTGCCCTCCGTAAAGAGCGCCTGAACTTCATCGGGTATCGGCCGCCCCCCGACGCAGGTCGGCACGAAGGGTACGAGCTCAGGCGTGTTGTGCTCCGTGCCCGCCGTCACGATAATCCCAGCGGCACGGAGCGCCTTAACATAGTGGGTAAGTACCTCGGGAGTATTTCGCGTCGGAATCAGCTCAGCGGCCCAGATCCCTCGCTCCTTAAGTGAGGCGATCAGTGTGTCGGCGTCGGCCTCAAACGGACAGATTGGGTTGGAGCCGTCTAGGAGAGTAGGATAGCAGGGAATCCCCCCCAGTGCGAGAATCAGCCGATACGCATGGTCAAACCCAACAAACGTCTCGGGGACATAGCCCGGCTTCCCCGCCTTCATCCACTGCGAGCGAATCACGTTCTGATCCAGCGCATCGGGGCTGCCTTCCAGTGCGGCCCCAAAGGCTTGTGCTACATGGCGCTCTTGCAAATAAACGGTCGCCACGGGGCAGCCGTGTCGCTGCGCGATCGCCTGCCGAATGCTCTCCGCAGTAAGTGCAACATTCAGGAGTGCACTGAGCTTCTCCACTACCTGCACCATACGCTCTGAATCGTTGCGCCGAATCACCGCAAGCAGTGCCGCAGCCTCAGAAGTGAGAGTCGCAAACTCCGTGATGCCCTTACCACACAGATAGAACTTGCCCGGATTGCCCGGATCGTTGATCTTGATTCCTGCAGCTTGTAGCTCAGGCACCAGGCAGATGATCTCTAGGCCAAAGAGAGGGAAAATCCTCTTAGCCAGGGCAAGCGCCGCGAACTCCTCGTAGACACTCCAGTCGTAGTAGTTACTGCCCCCCAGCACCGAGAGACCTTGCTCGGAAGCGAGCTCGATGGCCTGGGAGACACTACCAAATGCGGAAAAATTGGGGGGGAGGTGGATATGCGCATTGAGCTTCATGTCAGAGATTCGAGTCATGTTCCTACTTTACCGCATGCTTGCTACTTACCTTGCCCTCCTTCGTTTTATCTGGTACCCTATGCCTGTTTTGAAAGCCGTCTTGGTTCCTAATCTTGTGGAGTATCACTCCTACAGCATGAAACGTTATGCGCAAGAACTGACACAATCTCTTCTGAACCTCAATGTCCCTGGGTGGGAATATGAGTCGCTTACCTGCCACCATGTCGAGCTAATTCCGAAGCTAATTCCTGGCACACTCGGCACCCAGACCGCAGATAGGCTCGGTCGATTTGTACGTTATCCACTTTTAGCAAAAAAAACAAAAGGTGATGTTTTTCAAATTTTTGATCACAGCCACGCCCATTTAATCAATTATCTCCCAGCCGATAAAACAGTTATCACCTGCCACGACATCATCCCATTCCTCGCGATAAAAGGCAAATTAGACCTCCCAGTAAATCGAATCACAAGAAAGTCTTTCCCTCAGATACTTAAAAACATGGAGAGAGCAAGAGCAATAGTCTCAGTTTCTGCATCAACAAAATTGAATCTATTAGAACATTCAAATATAAAAGAAGATAGAATACATGTAATCCATTCAGGAATCAATAATCATTTCACGGAAAACCCACCCGACGGAATAAGCAAAGAAGAAGAACGACAAGAAATACGATCTCGTCATAGCATACCGAGTCATGCGCACGTCCTTATGCATGTAGGACGAACGGGTCACTATAAAAACACTCCAGCACTGATTCGTCTATTAAAAGCGATGCGTGAGCGACCAGATTTGGATGATCAGGTTTGGTTGCTCCGTGTTGGTTTACCCCTTGATAGTGCAGTAGAAGCTTTGATAGATAAGCTTGGCGTTCGTGAGCGTATTGTCCAAGTAGGATCGCTAGCCACTGATAGTGACCTTGCTGCATACTATAGAGCGGCAGATGTTTTCGTTTTCCCCTCCCTCTGGGAAGGGTTCGGCTGGCCACCTCTCGAAGCGATGGCCTGCGGAACTCCCGTAGTCACAAGCAACACCTCCTCGTTACCCGAGGTTGTTGGCCCCGGTGGCACGATGGTTTCACCGACAGACGATGACCAGCTTGCCGATACGGTCGCCGCAATCCTTGGAAATCTAAGTCAACAGGAGACGATGAAACGATATGGAATAGAGTGGTCAAAGAATTTCACGTGGGAGCGGTGTGCACAGAAAACACTAGATCTCTACAAGACACTGACGTGAAAGTTGTCTTAATCCCTAGTCTTGTGGAATATCATGCCTTTAGCATGAAACGTTATGCGCAAGAGCTGACACAATCTCTTCTGAACCTCAATCTCCCTGGGTGGGAATATGAGTCGCTTACCTGCCACCATGTCGAGCTGATTGCGAAGCTAATTCCTGGCACACTCGGTATCCAGACTGCGGAGCGTTTGGGCCGTCTCGTTCGCTACCCTCTTGTTGCACGCAAAGCTCAGGGCGATTTGTTCCATATTCTAGATCATAGCCATGCCCATTTGATCAATTCCCTCGCAGCCCAAAAAACCATTGTCACCTGCCACGATATTATTCCTTTGCTAGCCAGTCGTGGAAAAATTGATATTCCTGTCACCCCGAACGCACGACGAGCTTTTCCCCGAATTGTTGAGCGACTGGAGCGGGCGCGAGCCGTAATCGCCATCTCGGAGTCCACTAAGGGCAATCTCCTTGAGCACACGCGCGTGCCGGAGGAGCGGATCCATGTGGTGTACTACGGGGTTAACCCAAACTTCACGCCAACTCCCCCCGTGGGAATCAGTCGGGCCGATGAGAGGTCAGCCTTGCTGGAGCACTACAAGATCCCTCTCGATGCCAAAGTGCTGATGCATGTCGGTACAACAGGACGCTACAAAAACAACTCAGCCTTGGTAAAATTGCTCAAGGCGCTAGATAAAGATGTTTGGCTTCTGCGTGTCGGTGCACCATTTTACGACGATGAAGAGGCACTTGTAGACAGTCTGGGTGTACGGGGACGGCTGGTTCAGGCGGGGAAAATCTACGATGATCTGCGCCTCGCTGCCCACTACCGAGCGGCGGATTTATTTGTCTTCCCCTCAATCTGGGAAGGATTTGGCTGGCCGCCTCTGGAGGCAATGGCTTGTGGCACACCTGCTGTCACCAGTAATGTCGCCTCTCTACCTGAAGTGGTTGGGGACGCCGGGGTAACGGTGGGGCCACACGAACATGCCGCCCTGGCAGAGGCAGTGAGGTCCCTTTTACAAGACCCCGTGAGGCTGAAAGCACTACGCCAGCGATCGGTCGAGCAGGCAGCTCGCTTTACGTGGAAGCGTTGCGGTAGCCAGACACGAACGGTTTACGAGAAGATTGCACGATGAAGGTAATTATTACAGGTGTCGCGGGGTTTATCGGTGGACATGCGGCACGTCGTTTTTTAGCCCAGGGTGCAACAGTGATTGGAATCGATAACCTCTCGCGGCGCGGCAATACGGAGAATCTGGGCGAGCTGCGCCAGCTCTCAGGAGACTTTACGTTTACATTCGGCGATATTCGCAACATGAATGATATTCTGCGCATCTTCGCCACCCATGAGGATGCCGATGTCGTGATTCATCTTGCGGGCCAGGTTGCTGTAACAACCTCGGTGATCAACCCGCGTATGGACTTCGAAGCCAATGCACTCGGAACGTTTAACCTCTTGGAAGCGACGCGGCAGCACTGCCCAGGAGCGACTTTTCTCTACTCTTCCACTAATAAAGTCTATGGCGGCATGGAGCAGGTCGAAATAGTCGAAACAGATGCTAGGTATGAATATCGCGACATCCCGGAGGGAATTGTCGAAGGGGCTCCGCTGGATTTCCACTCACCCTACGGATGCTCGAAGGGCACAGGAGATCAGTATGTCCATGACTACGCCCGTATCTATGGATTAAAAACCGTAGTTTTCCGTCAGAGCTGTATCTATGGGACACATCAATTTGGCATTGAGGACCAGGGCTGGGTAGCCTGGTTTACGATCGCAACAATCCTGGGCAAGCCGATTACTCTCTATGGGGATGGCAAGCAAATGCGTGATGTACTCTGGGTAGATGACCTGATTGACCTCTATCAAGCTGCCATCGAGAAAATTGAGATTGCAACAGGTAAAGTCTATAACGCAGGAGGTGGCCTGGTAAATACCATGTCGCTCCGAGAGCTTCTGGCGTTTTTAGAGGAGCTTGCAGAGCACCCGATCCGCCCCGCCCAAGCGGACTGGCGCCCAGGTGACCAGAAAGTCTTTGTCGCAGACTGTACACGCGCCCGAACGGAGCTTGGCTGGAGCCCCAAGACTTCCCCCCGTGAAGGTGTAAAACGGCTGTGGAGCTGGACTCGCCCCAACCGTGCCCTGCTGGAAAAAGTGCTGGGGTGAGTCTGAGATATGAAAAATACCTCAGAGAAAAGTATCACGAATTGTGAATAAGAAATTCGATGTCGCCTGAACATTCCGTCTGTAAAGTTTTGTATCTTGATCACACCGCAAAACTCAGTGGCGGGGAGATGGCTCTGTCACGCCTCCTGGTAGCTCTGGATCCGACTCGGGCAGTACCTATAGTAATTCTTGGAGAAGACGGTCCTTTGGTAAACACACTTCGTAGTGAGGGTATTGAGACACATGTCTTCCCTCTGAGCTCACATATTCGCACAATTCGTAAAGACACCATGGGCATTGAGGGCTGGCTCCAACGCACGAAGCATATCTACCCATTCTGGCAGTACGCTTTTAGAATCGTACGTTTCGCCCGAGAGAACCACATTGATATTATCTACACAAACTCACTAAAATCTGATTTGTACGGAGGATTAGCGGGCAGGCTCGCAAGGCTCCCGGTGATCTGGCATGTGCGGGACCGGATCGAGACAAGCTACCTCCCAACTGCGGCCGTCCGACTGTTTCGCCTTCTCGCACGCCACTTGCCCACGTGCGTGGTGGCCAACTCCCAGAGCACCCTAGAGACCCTTCAGCTCCCCCCGACCGCACTCACTGAAGTCATTTCCAGTGGAATGACTCAAGAGTATATTCAGCGCTGTCAGGAACCCCCTATTCAGCATTCTGTTCCTCAGATTGGAATCGTTGGAAGAATCGCATCGTGGAAGGGACAGGATATCTTCCTTCGGGCGGCGGCTCAGGTGCTCAAGAGCGGTCAGAAAGCTCATTTCAGGGTGGTCGGAGCGCCACTTTTCGGGGAAGATCAGCAGCTTGAGACACTCAAGTCGCTCGCGAGTGAGCTTGAAATCGAAGACCAAGTCACGTTTTGTGGATTTCAGACGGACATCCCAACACAGCTACGCAACCTGGATATTCTCGTGCACGCCAGCACGCTCCCGGAGCCCTTTGGTCAAGTTATTGTCGAGGGAATGGTTGCGGGTATCCCTGTAATCGCCACTGACGGCGGCGGAGCTCGGGAGATCGTCACCCACGAACAGACAGGCCTCCTGATACCTCTCGCCGATGTCGAGGCACTGACAGCGAGTCTATTGCGTTTACTGAGCGATCCCGAGCTTGCCGCTCGCCTTGCGGCGGCGGGGAAAGAGCATGCGCTCCAGAACTACACCATCGAGATCTCGGCGCGAAAGAGCGAAGCACTCTACGAGCGGGTGCTAAAAAGAACAAAGCCCTAAAAAAACTAGCGAGCCTTTCCGAGGAGAGGCTCGCTAGTTTCTTTAGGGCTTTGCTTCCCTTACAGATTTTTCAGGAGGAAGCCCAGCATGAGCCGCGTGGAGTGCTGGCGCTGCTGCGGATCGCTGATTCCGTGGCGGCTGGTCGGGGCGGGGTAGAACATCATCTCGAAATCTTTCCCGGCTTTCTGAAGGCGGTAGACAAGCTGTACGGAGTTCTGAAGATGGACATTATCGTCCATCATGCCGTGCACGAGGAGCAGCTTGCCGTGGCAGTTCTCCGCCCCTTCCAGACACGACGCGGCTTTGTAGCCCTCCGGATTGAGCTGTGGTGTGGACATGTAGCGCTCGGTGTAAATCGTGTCATAGAACGCCCAGTCCGTAGGCGGCGCTCCGGCGATCCCGCACTTGAACATCTTGGAGTGGGTCAGAGCATACGCCGTCATGAACCCCCCGTAGCTCCAGCCCTCCATGGAAATACGGTCTTTGTCAGCGTAGCCCTGGTCAATCAGGTACTTCAGCGCATCCTCGATATCTTGTAGCTCGCGTACGCCGAGCTGCTTGTAGCTGCATTTCTGCGCTTCGGCCCCCCGCGGATTTGCCGTGCGATTGTCGCACTTGAAGACAATGATCCCGTTCTGCGCCAGGAACTGATCCCGAACACTGCCGTTGACACTGCTGTAGCTGTTGCGCGCAGTGGGAGCGCTCGGCCCCGCGTAGACAGGCATGTAGACTGGGTAGCGCTTCTTGGGATCGTAGCCCGGCGGCAGGAGCAGCGTTCCCTCCAGCACGTAGCCATCGCGTGCCTTGAGAGTCACGAACTTACCCACTCCGAGCCGGTATTGTGCTGAAGAGCGTGGCGGATCGTACTTTGCGACGGTCTTGAGCACCGCCCCGGTCTTGCCATCGCAGAGCCGGACCATTCCTGGGTTCTCCGCCGTGGAGTAGGTATCCAGATAAAACTCCTCGGTGGGCGAGAACGCGACCTGGTGAGTGCCCATGCCCTGAGTGAGGCACAGGGGGACGCTCTTGCCGTCGAGTGGGGCGCGGTAGAGGTGGCTTCCAGAAACATCTACCCCGTTGCCGTTGAAGTAGACCAGACCTTTCTCCTCATCAAGGCGGGTGACGCCCTTCATATCGTAGCGCCCCTTGGTGACCTGCGCGACTAGCGTGCCATCGAGTTTATAGCGGTACAGGTGCCGGAAACCGTCGCGATCGCTCGTCCAAAGAAACGTCCCATCGGCGAGCCAGGTCGGATCTTCGGTGACATCCACCCACTGGGCACTCTTCTCCGTGATCAGGGTTCGGGAGTCGTTACCAGTGACGGCATCAGCGCTTCGGAGCTCAAGCTGGCTCTGTATTCGATTCTGGAGCTGGTAGTACAGGCGCTTGCCGTCTGGGGTGAAGTTAAAGCGAACAATGAGTAAGTCCTCGGGCACAAAAGGGCGGGTGTCCACGAAGACCGGATCGCCTCCCTCGACAGAGACAATCCCTAGCCTCGCGGTGGGATTTGGGTCACCGGGCAGCGGGTAGTCCCAGTCCTCCGTCGCCTCCTGTTGGCGCTTGGTGTGGTCTTGCAGGCGGTACTTCTTCACCCTCGATTCATCGAGTTGGAGAAAGGCAAGGTGCTTGTTATCCGGGCTCCAGCGAATCGCATAACGACCGCCCCGGCCATAGACTTCCTCGTCATAGACCCAATCAAGAATTCCATTAAGAATAGTTCCCGAGCCATCTTTGGTAAGCTGTTTATCGTCGCCGCCCTGACTATCTTTCACATAGAGATTGTTGTTCTTGACGTAGGCAGTGTAGCGCCCATCGGGGCTGGTCAGGCTGCTTCCGCCCCCCCGACGCGCCCGCCGCCCCCCCGCCGTCAACGACGGTGCTTGCCCGGCGCTACCGTCTTTGGGCTGCGGGACATCTTTGCCCGTCCGAGCGTCAATAAAGCGCTCGACCCCCTCTTTGGTGAGCTTATAGACAGTCCCACTCGCCCAGCTTACCGATGCTTGTGGCACCGGTGACAAGCTCACCCCGGATCGCACGAGGGCCTCGTCGAAGGTAAACACCTTAGTTTGAGCAAAGGTAGGTGCCGCACACACGAGGGCCGCGGCGAAGAAAAGAGAAGTGCGCATTGACTATTATAGCCTAACTTCCATCAGGCGGCGTCCTTTGATCTGCGCTGCCGACAAGATATAAGATAGCACTTATTTTTTAGCGGCTAGAAACTTTTTCATAATTGTCTCGTATAATTTTAATAATTGTCCTGTATGACAAAGAATAAGGAATGGAATTTAAAATGAAAACAACAGCTTTGACCCTCGTGGCAGTCTTAGCCCTCGGTGCTATGGCCTTTGCGCAACCCCCGGCGGGTGGTGGTGGTGGACGCCCCGGCGGAGGTGGTGGTGCAGGCGGCGGCGGGGGCCGTCAAGGTGGCGGTGGGGGCATGCGGATGTTTGATCAGCTCGGCCTCACGGAAGCTCAGAAAACCAAGCTCAAGACCCTCACCGACAAGCAGCGCGAGGAATCGTCAGCTCTTCGCAAGAAGCACACCGAGCAGATCAATGGCCTTCTGACTCCCGAGCAGAAGAAGAAGCTGGAAGAAGCGCGCAAACAAATGATGGATCGCTTCCGTGGCGGCGCAGGTGGCCCTGGTGGAGCGGGTGGCCCTGGTGCTCCGGCTCCTGCGGGCAAGCCTACCGGTGCGGCAAAGCCCGGCACGAAAAAGGGCTAAGCTCTAGCCGAGGGCGGACTCAGGTAGAATAGTGGCATGCATCGCCGCGTTTTTGCCCTAGTCTCCGCCCTCGGCCTCGCCACTTTGAGCGTCGCCGCGCCCCCTCCCCTCTCGCTTTCTTCACGAGAGCGCCCTGAGGACGGAGTCACTCTCTCTCGAAGCGCCCGTCGTATTCTCTCGGAGAGCTGTTTTGCCTGCCACGGCCCCGATGAAAAACAGCGAAAAGCTGGGCTACGGCTCGATCAGCCCAATCGGGCGGTGATCGCCGGGGATATTCTCGCCAGTGCGCTTAACCAGCGCATCGCAAAACCCGCCAATGACCCCCAAGCAATGCCACCGGAGACGAGCCATAAGTCGCTCACGGCAGCACAGAAGCTCACCCTCCGGCGCTGGATCGGTGAGGGAGCGCGCTACGAGAAGCACTGGGCATTCATCCCACCGGTCCGACGGGAGCCAGGGGGGGGGATTGACGGATTTATTCAGGCACGATTGGCGCAGGAGAAGCTGACACTGTCACCCGAAGCCGATAAACGGACACTGATTCGTCGGCTCACTCTGGATCTAACGGGCCTGCCACCAACACCCACGGATGTCGAAGCTTTTCTCAAAGACAGTACGCCGAGTGCCTACGAGCGCGTGGCAGACAGATTGCTGGCAAGCCCCGCCTATGGTGAGCGGATGGCACTGGGCTGGCTGGACTTGGCACGCTACGCCGACACACACGGCTACCATATTGACTCCCACCGCGATATGTATAGATGGCGCGACTGGGTCATCGCGGCATTTAATCAAAACATGCCCTATGACCAGTTCGTGACCGAGCAGCTCGCGGGGGATCTCCTTCCCAACGCCACCCGAGATCAGAAGATCGCTACGGGCTTTAACCGCAACCACCCGATCAACTTCGAGGGTGGTGCCATCCCCGAGGAGTATCTCACCGCCTATGTCGCCGACCGAGTGGATACCACGGCGACGGCATTTCTGGGCCTTACGATGCGCTGCGCCCAGTGCCACGACCACAAGTACGATCCGCTGACGCAGCGCGACTACTACAAGCTTTTTGCCTACTTCAATAACAACGATGAGGTGGGGCTCGACGGAACCAAAGGCAATGCGAAACCATTTCTACGTGCTCCCTATCCCGAGCAAGAAACACGGCTCATAGCGCTAGACACAAGACAAGCCGAGCTTGACAGCAAGCTCGCCGCAAAAGAAGCTGGACCTATCGCAATTCCCGAACTGCTTACCAGCGACTGGGACAGCCAGCTTGCGCCGGGTCTCGCCGCGCATCTAAGCTTTCCGAAAGAACCAGCGGGTATTGTGAGTGGAGCACTGGCACTAAATGGGAGCCAGGCAAAAGACTATCCAGGGCTTGGTGAGTTCGAGAGGGATCAGCCGTTCTCCTATGGCTGTTGGGTCTGGCCTGAGGGAGGGAGTCAGGCGCTATTCGCGCGCATGGACAGTGGGCTGGGGGTTCGTGGCTGGGATCTGTACCTCGCCGACGGCCAGCCCATGGCGCACTTTATCAGCCACTGGCCCGACGATGCCCTGCGCGCCGATAGCAAAGAGCGCCTGCCAATGGGCAAGTGGAGCCATGTCTTTGTTACCTACGACGGCACAGGGAAGCTCAGCGGTGTAAAGATCTTCGTCAATGGCAAGCCCACGGAACTGACGGCAGGCGCGGACACTCTGAAAAACACGATCAAAGTGAACAAACCGCTCCGGCTAGGGGGACGTGATCAGGCAACCGGCTTCAAGGGGAAGCTCGATGATATCCGGATCTACTCGCGCTTGGTTCCGCCCCACGAGGTGGCACTTCTGGCCGAGACCGACCCTCTCCGGCCCGTGCTCGCACAGCCTACCGAAAAACGCACGCCCGAGCAGCAGCGCACCCTCACACGCTACGCCCTACGCACCCGTGATTCACAGTACCGGGCGTTCCTTGATGCGAAAAGCAGTGTCTCAGCGGAGCGCGACGCGCTTGAAAAAGAGATTCCCACGACCATGGTCATGCAGGAGCGCAAGGAGCAACGCCCGACCTTTTTGCTAGAGCGGGGCGAGTACAACAAGCCTAAAGAGCGCGTCGAAGCGGGCATTCCTACATTGTTGGCTCCCCCATTATTGGGGGCGGGGGGGGCCTCAACACGCCTCGATCTTGCCAAGTGGCTTGTCTCCCCGGAGAATCCCCTGACGGCGCGCGTCGCGGTGAATCGGCTCTGGCAGCAGTTCTTTGGCCTCGGTCTGGTCAAGACAAGCGAGAATTTTGGCGTTCAAGGCGAAGCACCCAGTCACCCGGAGCTGCTCGACGGGCTCGCGGTGGAGTTTAGAGAGTCCGGCTGGGATGTGAAGAAGCTGGTGCGCCGCATCGTCACCAGCGCGACCTACAAACAGACCTCCGTAGCCTCCCCCGCCTTGCTACACCGCGACCCGGAAAATAGACTGCTCGCCCGCGCCCCACGCCTACGTTTGCCCGCCGAGCTGGTGCGCGATCAGGCCCTCGCCGTGAGTGGACTGCTGGTGCCTAAAGTGGGCGGACCCAGTGTCAAACCCTACCAGCCGCCAGGGCTCTGGGAGGAAATGAGCTTCAAAGGCGACTTCTCCGCACAGAGCTACGAGCAAGACCATGGCGAGAAACTCTACCGTCGCTCGATGTACACCTTCTGGAAACGCACGGTTCCGCCACCGAGCCTGCAGACCTTCGATGCTCCCGAGCGCGAGTTTTGTATCGTCCGCCGTAGCGCCACGAACACCCCTCTCCAGGCGCTCATTTTGATGAACGATCCGACCTATATTGAGGCATCCCGCAAGCTCGCGGAGCATGTCCTGCGCGATGCCCTGCCGTCGGCTCCTCAGCGCCTCGCTTATCTCTACCGGCTCTTGCTCGCCCGTGAGCCCAGCCCTGCAGAGCTCTCTCTGTTGCTCACGGTGGTAAACCGCCAGAGTACGGCATTTAGAAAGAGCCCGGAGAGCGCCCGCAAGCTGCTCCTGGTTGGTGAGTCCCCCACCGATCCGTCCTTCGATCCCATCGAGCTAGCGGCTTGGGCGACCGTGTGCAGCACTGTAATGAACCTCGATGAGGCGATCACGCGAGGGTAAAAGCAAAAGCCCCGGCGGCATCTAATTGCCACCGGGGAGGAGAGGACTCGTTTACCTCTTTGTTACTTTGCGAGAATTTTTTCCTGGTTCGCCAGGATCTGCTCTTGATTCACCAGGAGCTTTTTCAGGAGCACCTGGTTTTCCATGATCACCTTCTGATTCTCCACAATCGTTCGCTGGTTGCCTAAGATCGCATCCTGGTTGGTTAGAATGTTTTGCTGATTTTTAAGAATGACATCACTACTCATCTAGTTTTTCTTTCCTTTCTCGGGGAAGTTCCCCCCATAGACCTCACGGTAGGTTTTCACGGCCTCGTCCTCAGAGGGAAGGCGCAGGCCGTCGGTGAAGCGGTTCATGAAGGCGAAGCGGCACGTCTGGTGAAGCACTTCGAAAGCCGCAGGGCCGGGGAAGCTTTTTTGGAGCACGGCACGGTCAGCCTCGGTGAGAGTGCCGGGCGCTTTGGTGAGCTTGCGGGCGAAGTCCACGGCGGCTTTTTCGTCGGGGCTGAGTGCGCTGTCTGACTTCTCGAGGGCGAGGAGCTTGCCGATCTCCACACCCTGACGGCGCAGGCCCTGCACTTGGTGGAGCACGCAGTAGCGGCAGCCATTTGCCTGGGAGACGGCAAGTGAGACTTGCAGCATCGTCGTGCGTGGGACGATTACAGGAGCAGGAGGGCTTCCTGCCGCGCGAGGCGCTCCGAAACCGCCCATCCAGGCATCGTAGATATCCGGGACACGTACCATCGCGCGTTGCGAGTTGGCAATCCCGATTCCCAGGCTGTTAGCTGCGCCACTTTTTGCCCGCTCCAAGAGCGCACCGGCCATTGCCAGCTCAGCATCCGATGCCAGTGCGACACGCGCCATCGTGAGCGCACTGATCTCTTGGCTCGGTACTTGGGGGGGGCTTGTTGCCAGCCAAGGCTCAGGCACCACGCCCAGGCCAATCGTGAGGCGCGAGAAGTAGTTGAAAAAGCACGTCACCATGGTCAGCTCGACCACCTGCGCATCATTGAAACGGGTGTTGATAGCATTAAAAGCTTCGTCGCTGACACCATGAACATCGCGGGTCAGATCGGTGGCGTAGCGAGTGGCCAGTGCAGTGCGCGGATCACTCCCTCGAACCACCTTTGCAAGACGCTGAACATGGGCCAGGGCGTAGTGGGCCTGGCACTGCTGCGCAATCTGTGCCCCCATTGCGAGCTTCAAGCTCGCCGGAAGCGTTCCGCCAAAGAGCACGGTACGCACCAGCTTTGCCAGGCGAGCAGCGGCCTCGGGGCTGGCCCCAGCGGTTGCCTTGAGATAGTCAGGGACACGATCCGCCGACTCCAGAGAGTCGGTGGACACGGGCGCAAAGCTCGGGGCGAGGGGGAAGACAGGGCTCTGTCGCAAGCGCATCATCCTAGAAATCCGCCTTGAACTGAAGTGACGCCTGCGCGTTGGCCGTCGCATCGTCTTTGCCGACAGTGAGTGTGGGCGGGTTAACCTCGTTCGCCCCTGTGCCTACTTTAGCACCGAACTGAGCGAAGCGAATGGCATCGCGGCGCTGGAACTTCGCGTGACCGTCACAGAAGAGCAGGTTTGCCCCCTCAGAGTGCGTGCTGTCGTAGTACATGCTGGTAAAGCCGTTGAAGAGTCCGGTGCTGAGTACCATGCGTGGCTTTTCCTGTGCGGCGCGGAAGAAGTTGCGCACTTCGTGGGCGAAGATAATATCCGCAGGGGCGGGAATCACGGCGATCGAGCGGCCTGCGGGAATGCCGTTGAGCAATATACTACCATTGCCCGCCACGGGAGCATTGACTCCCTGCACCTCACAAATCCCCCCTGCCGGGCTGCTCCCCGCAGCGGCGGCGTTGCAAGCGCCATCGCTGGAGCGCGGCTTGGCCTGCGGACACTTAAAGATCTGGAGGTTCTTGATATAGGGCTGAATTTCTCGTGCCCAGATGCGGTGCGTCCCCACTTGAGCCGGGTTGTAGGGCTGCATCCAGCCAAATGCCTCGCCTTGCCCCGCACTATGCGCCGTGGTGGCGTCCGGCCAGCGGGGATCCGTGAGGCCATTGGTTCCCAGGGTGGAGTTGCCCGGCAGGACTTCGTCGTAGTCCTGCGTGTACATCATTAACCCTGTTCCAATCTGCTTCATATTGGAGAGGCAGGAAGTCTGACGGGCTTTAGCGCGGGCCTGAGCGAAAACGGGAAAGAGTATGGCGGCAAGAATAGCGATAATAGCAATCACAACTAGCAGTTCGATCAGCGTGAAGGCGGAAAGGCGGCGCGAGGAGGAAGTAAAATGATGCATGGCGGCAGACTATCAGCTGATACTGATGCTCACAAGAGGAGCGCACCTTGAAGGCAGGGGATTGGCGCAGGTTAAACGGGACAGGGCAGGGAAAAAGGAACACCAAACCGAAATAGTGTCCCATGAAAACATCGCTCGGCCTTCTCGCTGATCTCGTTGCACTCCCCGGTCCACCAGGACAAGAACACACTGTGAGAGAGTATCTGGGCAGTCAGCTCGATGCACTCAATTTACACTGGCGTGTGGATGCCAAAGGGAACTTGCTCTGTGGCTCTGAGACTCCCAAAGTCATTGTCACGGCGCACTTGGATGAGATTGCGCTTCTGGTTGCCGGAATGCGACACGATGGCTCACTAGGTGTCGTGCCACTGGGCGGGACGCACCCATGGAAGTGGGGCGAGGGGCCGGTGGAGATTCTCCCTCTCGAGGGTGGCGAGCCAATCCCTGGAGTTCTATCTTTCGGCTCTATCCATACGAGTCATCCCGCCACTGCTATCGAGCGGAGTCGTGCCGGACAGCCACTCACCTGGGCCGATGCGCGGATTATTCTCGGGAAAGTTCAAGATATCCCCGCCGGTTCACGCGTCGTCATGGCCCGCTCCCGCCGCACGCTCTGGCCCATGGACGACAAGATCGGCA
>JANNDD010000320.1:0-1930 GCA_031387365.1 Armatimonas sp.
TTGACTCTCGATCAGGCAAGCCATAGCAGAGCCAGGCAAACAGTGGTGGTGCCCCCGAAAACAATTTTCGGCTATGATGGGTACGATTAGCCTGACCTATGGACAACACTACCCACAACACCCTCGTCAATTTCATCTGGAACATCGCTGATGATGTCTTGCGCGATGTTTACGTGCGCGGCAAGTACCGCGACGTGATCTTACCCATGACCGTCCTGCGCCGCCTGGACAGCCTTCTGGAGCCTACCAAAGACGCGGTTCTGGAGCGCCACCAATGGCTCAACGACAACAAGATTTTTAGCCAGGCAGCCGCGCTTCAGAAGGCATCAGGTCAGCCTTTTTACAACACCAGCAAGTTCACTTTGCGGAAGCTCCTGGATCAGCCCAGCCAGATTCGGGAGAACTTCGAGGTGTACCTGGATGGCTACTCGGAGAATGTCCAAGAGATCATCCGCAAGTTCAAGCTCCGCAACCAGATCGAGACGCTCCACGAGGCCGACCGCATCTTCTTGCTGATCGAAAAGTTTACCGCTAAGACAATCCACCTGGGGCCAGAGCCGATCAAGACACCCGAGGGGAAGATCCTTCACCATGGCCTGACCAACTTGGGGATGGGCTATGTTTTCGAGGAGCTGATCCGTCGCTTCAACGAGGACAACAACGAGGAGGCTGGAGAGCACTTCACGCCCCGCGAGATCATCGAGCTTATGGGCCAGCTCATCTTCCACCCTATCGAAGGGCAGATTCAGAGCACCACTTACCTTGTTTATGATCCTGCCTGTGGCAGCGGTGGGATGCTCACCGAGGCCGAGCAAGTGCTTCAGGAGCTTTCCGAGAAGCTGAAAAAGAAGGTTCGGCTGGAGCTCTACGGCCAGGAGGTGAACCCGGAGACGTTTGCTATCTGCCAGTCGGACATGCTCATTAAGGAGCGCGACCCCGGCAACATCAAGTACGGCTCCACGATCTCCCAGGACGGCCACCAGGCGACCCGCTTCGACTTCATGCTCTCCAATCCTCCCTACGGTAAGAGCTGGTCCGGTGATGAGAAGGCGATTCGCAACTCTAAGAAGGAGATCACGGACGACCGCTTCAAGGTGGGCGTTCCCCGCACCAGCGATGGGCAACTCCTCTTTCTGTTGAACATGATCGCCAAGATGAAGCACGACACGCCTCTGGGGAGCCGCATCGCCACGGTTCACAACGGCTCGGCGCTCTTCACGGGAGACGCGGGTGGTGGTGAGAGCGAGATTCGCCGCCACATTATCGAGAATGACTATCTGGAGTGCATCATCGGCCTGCCGGAGAACATGTTCTACAACACGGGTATCTCGACCTATATCTGGGTGCTGACCAACCGTAAGGCCGCAAGTCGCAAGGGCAAGATTCAGCTCATTGATGCCTCCGAGTGGTTTGTGAAACTGCGCAAGAATCTAGGCAAGAAGAACTGCGAGTTCCGCGCCGAGCACATCGCCCAGATCATGGGTGAGTACGAGCGCTTCGAGGACACGGAGCACTCGCGCATCTTCGATAACGAGGACTTCGGCTATCGTAAGATCACGGTGGATCGTCCGCTACGCATGGCTGTTAAGTTGGATGCCGAGCGCCTGGCACTCCCGGAGGTGAAGGACTGGGCCAGCGCTCTAACGAGCCTTTTCGGTAAGGACGTGACGCTCCTGGACTTCAACGTGTTCAAGAAGAAGTGGGAAGCCTATCTCAAGGCCAATAAGGTCAAGCAGACAGCCAAGGACGCGAAGGCACTCTATGATGCTTTGACCGAGCGTAATCCTGAGGCGACTATGGTCGCTGACAAGGATGGAAACGCAGCCGCTGATCCTGAGCTACGCGATACCGAGAATGTGCCTCTGAAGGAAGACCCTGAGGTTTTTCTTGAGCGCGAGGTTATCCCCTACGTGCCGGATGCCTGGATTGA
>JANNDD010000323.1:0-1190 GCA_031387365.1 Armatimonas sp.
CTTCATCGGGCCACCGGAGCTTTGTCCGGATCGTAGTAGCGGCAGCCTGGCGCATCGAACCAGAGCTTCACCAGAGGCCGATAGACTTTCCACACCCACTCATTTCCGTTGTAGTCACAGGAGAGGACGCAGCATGGCCCCTGTGGTGGGCTAATGACATAGGTAAGCCAGGAAACCGCAGGGCCAACCGCCGGTTCCCGTTGCTGTCTATCGCGAGTTTCTGTATAGGGCGAGATCTGACCACCCCAAAAGTGGAAGAGAATCGTTGCGGTGCCCAGATAGAGAAGAGGAGCTAGGACAAGCGCCATTCCCACCTGCTTGACCCAGGGGAGCCTTTGCCAACCCACACCGACAACAGGAAGTACAAATAGCACAAACCAAGGGAACCAGAACATGCCAACCAGAAAAAAGAACCGGCTGAACACAGTTGCAGTGATGCTCGCGACCGCACAGAGTCCAACTCCCCAGGCGATTCGCTCGCCACTCGGGAGGTTTCTGAGAGCAAGAGCAGAGGTCACACCTAGATACAGACATACGGGGAAGATTATCAGAGGACGGGGAATGAGGGCACAGAGTACACCAACAAGCCCCGCAAGTAAGAGTAAGAAGCCGTGCTTCATGAGAGATCTGGGGGAAGGAGTGCTGCGACGGCTATCGAGACAGAGTGCGCACAGAGGGGGACAATGCTCTGTTGTTCGGTGACCTTGAGGTGAGTTCCCCACTCGGTACCTGAGGGATCGCGGAATACCTCCAGACGTCGCTGGCTCAAATTGACAATCCAGTACTCTTGAATCCCGGCTTCGGCGTAGATCTCGGCCTTTGTATTACGATCTTGGGAGAGTGTCGCCCCCGGGACCTCGATCAGCAAGAGCACTTGGTTGGGCTTAGGGTGGCTCTGGAGAAAGTCGCGGCGCTGGCCCGCAATCACTGCGATATCGGGGATAGGGGTGGAGGTCGTGCTGAGGGGCAGGGCGTGCTGGTTGCGCAGGAAGCAAGTGCTCAGGTCAAGGCTACGGGCGAGTAGGTCGTAGATTCCGTCGGTAGTATAAGCATGGGGTGGATTTTCCATAGGCTTTTCGTACAGCTCGCCTTCAAGTAGCTCTAGGCGTACGTCCTCAGGAAAGAGCCCCAGCGCCATAGCACGCTCAAACTGAGCAACACTCCAGCGCCAGGGGCCTTTAGATTCAGGG
>JANNDD010000345.1:0-1582 GCA_031387365.1 Armatimonas sp.
TGCGGCGGCGATCCCGAATGCGCCTGAGCGCCCGCCTTCTCGCTGATCGAAACTTGGGCTGTGCGCGGAGCCACCAGGTGAGGGCAACGACGAGACCGATGAGCGCGTTAATCAGACGGTTCTCGGCCTCGTCGGTAATCACAGCGAGGGTGTGGATCATGGCGTGACCTCCTTCACTTCCCCTTGCCTTTAGGTAGGGGCAAGGGGAGAGGTGCTTACGCCGTGACGATGACGAGCGACTCTTGCGGGGTGCCCTGGAAGCCCGAAGCGCTCACGGGAATCACACGAACCCCGACTTTGACACCACCCGCTGGAATGCCAAACTTGTCGTCGTAGAAGGTGCCAAGATCGGCGTTGAGCAAGTCGGCGCTGAGAGCAGTACCGACCAGGCGGTACATTCCCTCGCCGACCATGCTCCGCCCAGGCGACATTGGCTCTGTCGCAAAGATCAGAAGGTCAGTCCCGAGCGGATCGACTGTTGCCCCGAGCTTAAGCTCGACGGCAGGAGCCGCCGTAACATTCATAGTGGGCACGAACCCGACGGGTGGAATGGTGGCCTCAATTCCAAGAGGGGCGTCGTCGAGGATGGGATGAGCGAACTCGGCGCGGGTCTGGTTCAGCGCGATGTAGATCCGGTGACCGGTTGGATTGTAAAGATCTCCGTACTTGCCGGTCTTCGTGATGAGGGCAGCGAGCGAGTTCCAACCAACGCGCTGCTCCTCAGTGATCGTGCTCCAGCGAACAGTGAACTGACTGAAGCGATCCCGGACGCTCATCTGGCGGTCGGAGTTAGGTTGACTCGGATCGACGTGCTCACGGAGGTAGAGACCGGAGGGGTTACGGGCGAAGACGCGATCTCCGAACTTGCCGGAAGCGTCGTCAAGAAGGCTATTGAGCTTGACTTTCATGGTGTGGTTCTCCTAATACTTCAAAACAGAAGGGGAACCACAAATGGAAAGAGGCGAACCTTCCAAAGTGGTTCGCCTCCCTACTGGGAACTTTATCACACGGATGTTTGCCTGTCAAGAGCACGAGGATCGTCTTTACGATAGGGGCTTATGTCACCTCCGCGCTTCACGCTACGGTCACACTGCCCGATGATTATCGTTCACGATTAGAGCCGGAGCGGTTCCCCCGCGAGGCGCGGGTTCCCACCGCACCGGCGCGATGACGGAAACGAAACCCGATCTCGCCTCCCCTGCGTGCGCTGCCACCTTCGCGCGCCGCGCTACGGTCGCCGCTCCCGTGCTATGCAAGACACATCTTTGGAGCCAGAGCAGCTACCCTGCTCGACGCAGGGCAGCCGCACTGGCGCGACGACGGACACCAAGCGCATCCGGGCTTCACAATACGTGCGTCGCCACCTTCGCGCTTCGCGCTACGGTCGCGCCTCCCCCGAGTTTCCCAAAGCTTTCGTGGCGGCCACGGTTCCCCCGCAAGCGGGTTCCCACCGTCGCCGCGAAGCAGTGGAAGACGTGTTTAGATTTCCCCCGTCCGTCCCCCAGGGGAAACGTGTAATCAGCCTTTCTCTCACATGCTGTCGCCGGGGCAGGGCATCTGCGTTCTGGTGGGCTGGGTGCGG
>JANNDD010000363.1:0-5941 GCA_031387365.1 Armatimonas sp.
TTTCACGGTCTGCGCGAGGTCGGCCGCGCGATGCCAGAGTCGCTCCAATCCGGCAATTTCACGGAGTTTGCGGCGCTGCTTGCGCAGAACTGGACGTGTCAGAAAAATCTTGATCCCAGTGTCTCCAACCCTCAAATAGAAAAACTCTTTACGGTTGCTCACACTGCCGGAGCGCTCGGCGGAAAAGCCTGTGGCGCAGGCGGCGGTGGCTGCCTGTATTTTGTGACTGAAGAGGGAGCACAGGCCGCTGTCGCCAACGCGCTGGTTAGCGCCGGGGCACGCTACATCCCGTTCTTGTTCGAGAACGAGGGACTGACCGTGAGCGCCCAATGAAATTGGGCGTCTGCAATGGCTTCGTTCCTCAGCCGCGAAGCCCGTGCCGGGCTGGGGAATAGGGAGGAAATCTAGGATGAGGAAAAATGTGCCGTGGCTGGGAATTCTCTTTGCAGTGAGCTGTCTTTTGAGCTGTTGGGTATTGTTCAGCTACCTGCATCTGCGTGTCTTGGTTGCTCTCGCCAACGATCAGACCAGGTTTATCGTGATGTGGCGCGATCGGGCACTGGCCTCGAAAAACGCCGATGGGGTTGGCCTACTCCAGATGATTGTCCATGAGTATCCGTCGGGTACGAAACAGTTCAAGGGCTCATCGCTGGATCGCATAGTGGAGCGGCACCGAGCCGATGCCGTACGCGAAGTGATTGCACATCTGCGAAAAGAGACCGGCAAGAACCTGGGAAATAACCCGGATACCTGGATCGAAAAATACGGATCGCAATAAGTTTCTCTAGCCCGGAACGGGCTTCGCGGCTGAGGAACGAAGCCATTGCAGACGCCGGTTTTCAACCGGCGGCACCAACGCGGGTACAATCGGCGAAATGGGAATGATAGATATTTCGCGAAACAATGCGTCCGTCGCAGACGCTGTGCTGGTTATTCATGGCGGGGCGGGGACGATCTTAGAGGAGAACCTGACCGCCGAGCGTGAGGCGGCGTGCTATGCCGGGCTTGAGAAAGCGCTGAAGGTGGGCTATGCGCTCTGGCAAGCGGGGGCGGATGCGCTGAGCATTGTGGAGGCGACGGTGCGCGTGCTCGAAGACGATCCCATCTTCAATGCGGGGCGTGGGGCGGTGCTCAACGATCAGGGAGTCGCGGAGCTGGATGCCTCGATCATGCGAGGCATGGATCGGATGGCCGGGGCGATCACGGGGGTGACGACCATCAAAAATCCCATCACGCTGGCCCGTGCCGTGCTAGAGAAGACACCGTTTGTCTTTCTCTCTGGCTTGGGAGCTGAGGAACTGGCAGCGACTTTGGAGGAGATTGAGATCGTTGGCCAGAACTACTTCTTTACCGACGAGCGCTGGAAGCAGCTCCAAGCGCAAAGAGCCAGCAACTCTGTCTCTCTCTCCGAGGACAATAAATTTGGCACGGTGGGCGCGGTGGCGCGCTGTAAGGGCAATCATCTGGCGGCGGCGACCAGCACGGGCGGGATGACGAACAAACGCCACGGGCGCATTGGAGATAGTCCGGTGATCGGAGCGGGAACTTGGGCCGAAGACGCAACCTGTGCTGTCTCGGCGACGGGCCACGGGGAATTTTTCCTTCGCGCCGCCGTCGCCCACGAGATCGCCGCACGGATGCGCCACGCTAAAGAGGGTGTGGCTGTGGCGGCCAACACCGTGATCCACGAGGAGCTGATGGCAATGGGCGGCTCGGGCGGTGTGATCGCGCTGGCGGCAAATGGCGAGGCGGCGCTTCCCTTCAACACAGCAGGAATGTACCGAGGGGTGATCGCCGCCGACGGAACAATAGCGACGGCGATCTATGGTAAACCCTAGGGCTTGAGGGCTTCGCGGATGCGGCAAATGGCTTCGGTGACGCGCTCACCGGCTTTGTCGCCCGCAATGGTGAGGCTCATACGGACGTACTTATCGCCGTACTCGCCGTAGCCGACGCCGGGGATGACAAGCACTCCGGCTTCTTCGAGGAGCAGCTTTGAGAAGCTCATGGAGTTGTGGCCGTCGGGGACGGGAATCCAGACGAAAAAGCCCGCCTTGGGGTAGGGCAAGTTCCAGCCCAGGGAGTTCAGGCCGTCAATGAGCAACTTACGACGCGTGTCGTAGAGGGCAAGCGTCTCTGAGTTATCGGCGTTGAGCAGCGCCCAGCCCGCGGCGCGGGAGATGGCGGAGAACTGCTTGGAGTCAATATTGCTCTTCATCTTGTTTAGGCTCGCGATGGCATCGGGGTTACCGACGGCAAACCCAATGCGCCAGCCCGTCATGTTGAAGGTTTTTGACAGCGAGTGCGTCTCAATTGCCACGTCTTTTGCGCCTTTGGCCTGCAAAATCGACGGTGGTTTGTAGCCATCGTAGCCGACTTCCGCGTAGGCGCAGTCGTTACAGATCAGCAGATCGTATTCTTTGGCAAAGCGCACAGCCTCCTCAAAAAACGAAAGCGGCGCGGTGGCACCCGTGGGGTTGTGCGGGTAGTTCAAAAAGAGTAGCTTGGCGGCTTTTGCCGTCTCGCTGGGAATGGCTGTGAGATCGGGGATAAAGTGATTCTCCGCTGTGAGTGGCAGGGCGTAGGGAACTCCGCCTGCGAGCAGCGTCTGGACTTTGGGGACCGTGTAGTTCGGGTCCGGGATCAGCGCAATATCACCCGGGTTGATGTAGGCCCAGCAGAGATGCGCAAGGCCTTCTTTGGAGCCAATGAGAAGAATAATCTCTGATTTCGGATCCAGGGAGACGCCGTAGCGGTTCTCAAACCACTGGCACGCGGCCACAGTCAGGCCGGGGTCGCCCTGGTCGGACTCGTCGTAGCGGTGGGTCTCCGGGTCCTGGGCGAACTCATAGAGCTTGTCAATAATAGGGCGTGGTGTGGGTTGATCGGGGTCACCGATACCAAAATCAATGAGATCCTTGCCTTCGGCGCGAGCCTTGGCCTTGAGGCGAGCGATCTCGCCAAACAGATAGGGGGGGATTAAATCCAGTCGGGAAGCACGTTGTGGCATAGGTGAATTTTATCAGAAAATTTTCCGATCATAGTGGTGTCAGAATCTGTGATACACTTATCGTGGTTCTCAAAAACCATCCTGGGGGCGATTGGAGTAGACAGGGTGCCGATGAGACAGGTGGCGAGCCGAGGCGCGGGTGGCCTCGTAAAAACCCGTAAAAAAAACAAACGCCAAGAAGAATAACTTCGCGGTTGCTAAGAACGCAGTGCGTTCCTTAGCGCTTGCTTAACTAGATTAAGCCATCGCGCTGCTGACCAGTGAGGAGTGAGCAGTCCGGTGAAATTAAACCTCACTACCTATCGGCGTAACGTGCGCACCGCCGGGGGAAACGAATCGTACTAGGACCCAGCCCAGCCCGTCCGTAGGCGGGGCCGTCTGAAATTAAATTGCGGACTATGCTCGTAGAGGCTTGTTCTTTGACCGCTTTGGACTGGGGTTCGAGTCCCCACGCCTCCGTTTTAATTGGTGTAACTATCAATACGTGTTTTTAACTGACTGGCTCAAGGGAGATCTCCATCGGATGCCGCAGAGGAAAATAAGTGTCGTTATTGTTGCCGGACTTGTGGGGATGTCAATGGGGCTTCCTGCACAGGCGCAGAAGTCCAAACAGAAACCCGAGGTAGGGGCCGTTTGGGCAAGCCAGTTCGGGGGCACCATACGGGTGCTCTTTGGAACCGTGCCACTGCCGGTTTCAAGCCCAAATCGCCTGCCGTACCGGGATGCCCGTGACAGTGCTATTTGTGTGGCTCCAGAGTCACTTGCCGCGCTTGGGATTGTGGCGACGGTAGATGGGGCCTCTGTCAAGCTGGTGGGCTATGACCACAACTTAATCATGGTCGCCGCGCGCCAGGGGCCGTTTGAGCGTTCGGGGGGAGTCTTTGTAGATGTGGTCGAGGTGCTCAAGACCATGGGAGTGGCGACGCTGACCTACGAGCCTTCCACGACGACTCTTACTCTGCGTGTGGTTCTGCGCGAGGTTGTGCTACAGGGCGATTCGCTTCGTGTCAGTGCGGGCTTGCCGATCACACCGAAAATTACCACAGAGAACCAGGGGGCACGGGTCTTTGTTGATTTTCCAGGAACAACAATTGCCGAGCTGCCGCCCACGCTACAGTTAAGCTCCGCTAAAGTTGCTTCCGTTCGTGCCACTCAGCTGGATGAGAACACGGCTCGCTTAACTCTTGAGCTTCTGGAGCCGATGGCATTGAACTGGAGAGAGGGAAAGGCCGCGACCGTGGCGACACTGATGCCGCCTGGTGCCTCAGTGACAATTGCAGCGCCCGTGGCGGTAGCGCCAAAGCCCGCCTTGTCCACGTCTAAGGCACCTCCCGCGATGGTGTTTCGTAGTGTCTCCGCCGTGCCTCTAAACGATGAGAGGCTGCGTTTTACGCTGGAGACGAGCCGCTTGGCTGCGGTGCGCCCGTCGGTGCAGAAAGACACGCTCACTCTTGATTTTGGCAATATCTACCTAGCTGAATCCGCCAAAGCGGGCGCGGCGACTCTGGCTGGTGTGCAGCACCCGCTGATTAAATCTGCGCAGCTTGTGCCCGTTGGGGCCAACGCTGCACGGCTGGTGATTGAGCTGGCGAGCCGTGTCGGCTACACGATCAAGCATAGCAAGGGCGGCGGTCTACTGCTTGAGCTGCTCACGCCACGCAAGGCCGAGGGGCCGCTTGTGGGCAAGACGATTGTGGTGGATCCCGGGCACGGGGGCTCCAGTACGGGCAACCCTGGGCATGATGGGGTTCTGGAGCGCGCTTTAACACTGCCCATGGCGCTCTCGCTGGCTCAGACACTGGAGGAGCTGGGAGCTAATGTGATTCTGACGCGGGAGTCCAACTTTGATCCTGGCCTTGAGGAGCGCGCCCTGATTGCCAACCGGGCTGGTGCCGATCTCTTTGTCTCGGTTCACTGCAACGATGGTAGCTCGAACCACACGATCCGTGGTGCCGAGGTCTACTACCATGCTAGCGAGCCGATCAGTCAGAGTGTCGCAAAGTTCATTGCCGATAAAGTCCGGCAGGGCGTCAGTGCGATTCCCGTGCGTGGTGTGCTCTCCGACTACCGAATCTATCCCGGCGATGGCTTTGCGGTGCTGCGGCACTCACAGATGGCGGGTGTCTTGGTGGAGACGGGCTACATGAGTAATAGTGCAGACTATGCAGCGCTGAAGAACAAAGATGTCCAGATACAGATGGGAGTTGCGATTGCCCAGGGAATCGCGGACTTTTTTGTCGCAAACCCAGACTCTCTCGCGACACGTTACGCCAAGCCTCAGCCGCAGAGAGACTACGGTTTCCCACCCCGTCTCACTTTTCCTGAGAACGATACATCTGATTCCCCAGCGATTCTTCGGTAAAATAAGCTGTGTCTAACCAGAAACGTATTTTTCTTGCGCTTATCTCTGTCTTGATTGGGATGGGAGTGTTTCTTTTTAACCGTCCTAAGCCCCGGTACGTCTCGCCGTATGTGCCGGGAGCCACGCCACCATCCGTTGCGGAGCCCAGCCAGCAGCCGATTCAAGCGACACCGACACCACCACCGAATGCACCGCCCGCGAAGGCCAACACGGTGACGTACTACCAGGTAGTGGATAGCCCCGATGGTCCCGTCCTGCGCCCGGCGACGCGCGAGCTGGCGGGGGGGAAACCCACGGATGAAGCGCGGCTGGCGGCGGCAGTTGTGGCGATGACCGAGGGGGCGACGCCCGCTCTGCCCAAGGGGACGACACTGCTACGCCTGAAGATCGAGGAAACCACCGCACTGCTCGACTTCAGCAAGGAGCTTAAGGAGAACTTCTCGGGTGGCGACAGGGCCGAGCAGCTTGCCATCAATGCGCTAACCGCGACCGCGGGGCAGCTTGCCCACATTGAGACTGTCCAGATCTTCATTGACGGTGCTGCGGTCGAGACGCTTGGAGGGAGTCAG
>JANNDD010000376.1:0-1823 GCA_031387365.1 Armatimonas sp.
CTGCCAAGCAACCGCTGCCGCGACGGCAACCGCAATCGCACCCGCAATTCCCTCCGAGCTGGCATGCGTCACCACTGCGCTCTTCACTGCCTCGGCTTTGACGCGCTCCAGATCATCGGCGAAGAAGGCTCCAAGCGGCGCAATCCGCATCGCCGAGCCATTGCCAAAGCTACCCTGGCCGTCGAACATGGCGGCAGCGAGCTTTTGCCACTTTCCCCCTACCCGGTACTGGCGCATCAGATCGTGCATCGCTGGGCCGTAGCCACGCCCGGGCTCGTAGCGCTCGCCAAACTGGAGCGCCAGCACATCTTGGTTGATCTCGCCGTACTTTTCTAGCACGTCCACAATGCTAATCGCCATCTGCGAGTCATCGGTCCAGCGCCACGGAGCCCCTGGAAGCGCCCGTTGTGCAATCAGCTCCTCGACCATGTTAGGGTTGGAGAAATAACCCTCTCCAAACCCATCCCCGACGGAAAGTCCGTCCAGGGAGAGTTGTGCACGTTCTATTGGTGTCATGTTTACCTCCTACGCCGCCGATTGGAAATCGGCGTCTGCAATGGCACTGCGTGCCGCAAAGCCCGTGCCGGGCTGGGAACAAATTCGGTAGCCCGGAACGGGCTTTGCGGCGGAACGCCACTGTTGACGCCCAATTCCATTGGGCGGCTATTCGCTCTGGTAACCTGTGCGCGTCTCCATGAGCAGCTCCCCAAGGCGGTTCTTGCCGGTGCCGGTGCGGCCCGCGCCCCAGTAATAATCGGTGGGCGCGTCCTCGATCAGCGTTTCGTTCTCGGTGGCGATCAGGTCGGTGCGCAGTCGTTGGTGTGTGTCAAACTTTGCCTGGACGGCGCAGCGCATGATGTCGTCTTTTACCGAATCCCAGTCCGGGCGGAGCGGAATGGTGCGTGTGCGGCCCAGAGTTTTTGCCTGAGCGGCTGATTTTGCAAGTCGAATCTTCTCCTGGTACTCCGGGTGCGTCGGGAATTTCATCGCCTGGAAATAGTGTTCCACAGTCGGCCAGTAGAGCCCGTTGATCTCGAAGCCGTGCGGCGAGAAGTTTGAGAGGTAGGCGTTTTCTTGAGTTTTACTATAGAACTTGATGGGCATGGTAGATTTCCTCGCGAGGAAGCAAGAGCTCCTCGTATGGTTTAGGCGCTTGTTCCTGAACAAACGTAGTAATGTCTTCGATCTCTAGGAGCCAGCTCGTGGCGTAGCGTCGCAGCCTTTCTCCGCGCAAGCCGAGCTGAATCGCGCGGCGGGTTTGATTATTGCCTTTGGGATCGTGGTCGGGGTCCCACTGGAGGCGAATGTCGGAGCGGGTGACGGCGCGTTGCCACTCTTCTCGTGAGCCAAACCCCGATGCATGGTAGCTAGAGGCAACAGCTTCGGCGAGGATTGCATCGAAGCCCTCGCGCTTGAGCCGAACTGCGAGAATGTGCTCCTGCCCCGGCTTGCTCGCCCAGCCGCTCCGGTACATCATCCACAAGAAACCGGGCTTGATCCAGCTCATGCGCTCCAGTGAGAACGGCCCCCCAAAGCGCTGGTGCTCCACGGCGTAGAGCGCGATCTCCGGGCGAAAAGCCTGGTAGACCACAACCGAGTGCTCATCGAACTGGGCGAGGATCAGCTTGCCCTCGACTGGCCAGCGAGCGAGCTGGTCAAGATAGGGCTCAAAAACAAGTGTAGACATACTTTACTTGTCGTTTATACACGAAGTTTTGCTAAAGAGCAACCCCTCACAAAGATTCCCCTGCTAGGGGGTAGGACGCCCTAATCCAAGAAAACGGGTTCGCGCTTGGTGAAGCTGAAGAGTTGAGCGGGGCGAT
>JANNDD010000403.1:0-5696 GCA_031387365.1 Armatimonas sp.
GCAATCGCTGGACGAGACGCAAAGACAATCTTCCAGGCGGGCCTCCAGAACAGAACCAACGGGCAGCACCACCACGTGAAGCACTTTGTTGAGATTGGAGCCGTGGGCAATATCTCCCGTTGCACCGCTCAGTGGAACCAGAAATCAAGCTGGAAGCGCACTGCCCCCAGCCCCGAGCGCGAGACGGCACTCAACTGGCGCCACGATCCCAGCCTCTCCCCGGGCCTGATAGGCGAGATCGGAATCCACCAGATTGATGTGATGAGCTGGTACCTCCGGGCCATGCCACTCTCCGTGTCCGGGTTTGGCACGGGCGAGGGAATCGCCCGCACGATCACCTGCGTGGTTGAGTACCCTGAAGGCATCCGCCTGACCTACGATGCCACTCTAGGGAACTCGTTTGGCGGCACCTTCGAAATGCTCCAGGGTGATCAGTCCGCCGTGGTTCTGCGCGGCGCACGTGCCTGGATGTTCAAGGAAGCCGATGCCATCGCACTGGGCTGGGAAGTCTATGCCCGTAAGGAGCAGGTCGGTGACGAACAGGGGATCATGCTGGTAGCCAACGCCTCAAAACTTCTCGCACAGGGACTAAAGCCGGAAGATTTTGTGAAACCCAAGCCTAACGCCACTCCGCTCTTTTACGCCTGCGACACGTTTCTCCAAGGCATCCGGGTGGGCAAAGAGAAATCTCGCCCCTCCGTTCCCATTCACAAAGAGGGCGAGACCTGGAGCGCCCCCGATCCCGTTGCAGGAGACTCGTCGGCGGAGATCGGCTTTGCCGCCACTGTCGTCGCCCTCAAGGCCAACGAGGCCATTAAGACCGGCACCAAGATAAACTTCACTAAGGAAATGTTCACTCTCTAGGGAACCATCAAGACTATAAAAACTATGAGTAAAAAAAACAACGAACCATCGCCCCTCGCTCGGCGTGATTTTTTCAAGGCGGCCACCACTGTCGCCGGAGCCTTCGTGCTAGGCACAGCAGCAGAAACGGCCACCGCGGAGGCAAGTCCCCAGGCCGCCAAGCCGCAAGCTAAGCCCACCCCCACGGCTGCTCCCGCGACGAAGATTGTTGGCAAGATTAAGATCGCCGTTCCGGTGGTAGATGCAGCCAACATGAAGGGCGGAATCTTCCCCAAGGGAACCGTGATGGCTCCCCCGAGTGCCAAGGGGGCCAACGACCGCATTACCATCGCCAGTATCGGCGTCGGTGGTGCAGGAATTGGGCAGGGCAAGCTCCACCTGAACAGCTTTATCAAAGAGGCCGAGCAGAGAAACACAGCGGTTGTCGCAATCTGCGATGTCTACCAGCCGTTTGTGGACGAGACAGTCGCGATTGCCAAGACCAAACAGGCCAATGTGATGGGCACCAACGACTACCGAAAAGTGCTGGAGCGCAAAGACATTGACGCGGTGATTATCGCCACGCCCGAGCACTGGCACGGGCAGATCTCCGTGCATGCCATGCAGGCGGGCAAGCATGTCTACTGCGAGAAGCCTCTGGTGCGCTATATCGAGGAAGCCTGGCAGGTCTATGATGTCGCCAAGTCCACCAAGAGCGTGATTCAGATCGGCTCGCAGGGCTGTACCGATGTGCGCTGGCACGCGGCGGCAAAGGCAATCAAAGATGGGGCGCTAGGCAAGCTGGTCATGGGCCAGGGGTCTTACTGCCGCTGCAACCGCAACGGTGAGTGGAACTACCAGATCCCTGATAGTATCAACGCCACCAACTTCGACTGGGACCTCTGGCTGGGCTCCGCGCCTTCTCGTCCGTTTGTCTCGCCCAAGGGCGCAGGAAATGGAGCAGAGACGACGCGCAATGATGCAGGAGCGCGCTTCCGCCGCTACCGCAAGTACACCGACTACTCCGCAGGCATCCTAGGGGACCTTATGCCCCACCGGCTCCACCCCTTCTTGATCGCCTCAGGCAACCCGGAGTTCCCGACGCGCGTGATGTCCATCGGCACGCATGGCGTCCAGAATAAAGACCGTGAGGTCGCCGACACGGTTCAGGTGATGGCTGAGTTCCCCTCAGGCTGGTCTATGCTCTTTATCGGCTCGACGGTCAATGAACAGGGGCTCCCGGATCTCTTCCGTGGCGAAAAGGCGACGGTCTACTTTGGCAGCACCAAGGTGGAAGTGAAGCCCGAGCGCCCCTTCTCCGATGAAGTCGAGGGCTTTATCGTGGATACCAGTGCGCCCGAGCTTGCCAGGTTCCATCCGACGGAAGATGTCGGTGCCCACGAGCGCAACTGGCTGGAGGCGATTCGCAAGAACGACCCGATGCACTGTAACTGTAATATTGATCTGGCTGTCAAGGCGCAGGTAATTATCTCTCTGGCGGAGATGAGCCAGCGCATGGGTAAATCCATGAACTTTGATGCCAAGAACCGCAAGGTAACGGCGGGATAACCTAACACCCACCCGGCGCTGTGCGCCAGGTGGGTATAATTTTTTTGGAGGACAATGATGCGAATGACACGACGCGGCGTACTGGCCGCACTTTTTGCGACACTTCCCTTAGTGACCCTCACCGGCTGCCCCAGTGGCGGCGGTGAAAAAACCGGCGGCGATGCTCCCGCAGTGGCCACAGGCGGTGGAGGCGGAGGCAAGAAGCTGGTGATTGCCTGGGCCAAGTGGGATCCCGCCGACAATCTTCAGAAGCTCACGGCAGACTTCACCAAAGAAACGGGTATCGCGGTCGAAGTGAACCAGATTCCCTGGTCGGACTTTGAGACCAAGATCAACGCCGCCTGGACCGGCAAGTCCGACGCGTTCGATATGGTGGTCGGCGACTCCCAGTGGCTGGGCAACGCGGCAACCGGCGGGCACTACGTTGACCTGACGGAGTGGACGGCAGATGCCGCAAACTTCCCCAAGGCCGACAATGAAGAGGCTGCCATCAAGAACTACGGCGAGTACGACAGTAAGCTCTACGCCATCCCCTGCATGGCCGACGCCATCGGCTTTGCCTACCGCAAGGACCTCTTTGAGGACGCCAAGAACAAAGACGCCTTCAAGACCAAGTACAAGCGTGATCTGGGCGTCCCTACCACCTGGGATGAGTTCCAGCAAGTGGCGGAGTTCTTCACCAAGGACGGTAAGTTCGGCTGCGCCCTCTTCTACTCTAAGGGAGTAGACGGTGTGACGATGGGCTTTGATCCCGTCCTCTGGAGCTTCGGTGGTGCCTACACCAAGAATGGCAAGGCAACCGGTGCCATCAATGGCCCCGAGGCAGTTAAGGCGCTGGAATTCTATATTGGCCTGAAGAAGTTCTGTCCCCCCGGTGCCGAGACCTTCTACTTTGATGAGTGCAACACTGCCTTTCAGGGGGGGCTTGTCGCCATGGCGGAGAACTGGTTCGCCTTCATGCCCGCTCTTGTGGACAAGACGAAGAATAAGTTTGCAGACCAGACAGGCTACTTCGTGGTTCCCAAGGGGCCGGCGGGCCAGTTTGTCTCCCTCGGGGGTCAGGGGCTCTCACTCTCCAGCTACTCGAAGAACACCGACGATGCCAAGAAGTTCATGGCCTGGTTCTCCAAAGAGGAGACTCAGAAAAAGTGGGTGGCACTGGGTGGCCTAACAGCCAACAAGAAAGTCTCCGCCACGGACGAGTTCAAGAAGGCGAATCCCTACAACGAGACCTTCGCCAAGTCCGTGCCGTTCCTAAAAGACTTCGATAACTCCCCCAAGTACACACAGCTTCTCCAAGCCTGCCAAGATGAGTACTTTGCCGCCGCCTCTGGGGCGAAGACCGCCAAAGCCGCACTCGATGAGATCGCCAAGAAGCACGATGAGGTTCTGAGCGCGAAATAAACTCCGAATTGCCGCCGGTTGAAATCGGCGGCCCGCCCACTGAAAGTAGGCGTCTAGGAGCCTTCGGCTGAGAAATCGCTCCGCGATTGGGGAAACCCGTTTCGCGGAGCGATTTTTCATGTCACGGAGCGACTTTGTGGCGGCACGCCAGGAGCGAAGCGAGCCTCCCTCGTCCATGAGGGAGGTTAGGGGATGCGGTAAATAATAATGGGGTCACTTTGTCCGAAGCTCGCCACCGTCTCCAGCTTGCCTTGCTCCACCGCCTGCGCTAGAAGCGTGCGCCACTTGGTCCAGGCCGGGTCTTCGTTTTTGACGAGCCGGGTAATGAGCGTGTTCTGCAAAAGATAGGTATAGCCCCGGCGCTTGAAGTCGGCGAGAAACGCATCAGTATCCGTATAGGAGTCGTAGGGCAACAAACCGGGCGCGTGATTAGGCTGCGCCCAGATATAAGGCCGGTCAAGGTAAAACCCCCGGGTTTCATCAAAGAGCGCCACTTTAGCGTCTTTGGGTGTATTCTGGTTGATCCAGCCCTCGGCAACCTCCAGCGCCTGGCGCGGAGCGGGGGGGAGCAGCTCGGTCAGCGCCAGATAGGTTCCCCAGAGTGCCGCAAGGGCCACGAGCACCCCGCCCGCTCGCCGTGCCAGCTTCCCTGCTTGTGTGAGTCCCCAGGCACAGGCCAGCGCGAAGGCCGGGAGTGCGGGCACGAGATACCGGGTCTGCTGCATCATAAAAAACCAGGTCGCCGAGATGCCCAGCCCCCAGAGCAGACAGGCAACGGCGGCTCGATCCCAGCGACGCACCAACAGCGGTAGGGCCATCCCCAGTGCTAGGAAGACGGGGGAGAGGCCAAAACCACGGCCTACATACTCTGTGAAGATATACGTGCGCTCTTGCGAGATCAGCCCCGCCTCCATAGTCACGTTCCAGGGAGCCAGCAGCAAGTGGAGGGGGTCTTTCCCCAGCCCGAACGCGGCCTGGTCTTTCGCGTAGCCCAGTGCTGCCGCATCATTCCAGTAGTGCCCGTGGAAGAGCTTCCAGCCAAACGGGTAGACCGGGTCGCCGGTGTAGAGAAATGTCTTCAGGTACCAGGGCAACCCCACCGCAAGTGCGACGCCCGCCCAGAGCGCGACTTGTTTTAGAGGAACGCGAGCGATCAGTAAACCCAGTGCGCCCATTGCCCAGAACGCGAGCGCGGTTGATTTTGTCCCAAGTGCAAGGCCCATCAGCACGGCGGAGACAAGGAGCCAGGAGTTGCTCTCCCTACCCCCTCCTGTTATCGGGAGGGGGTCGCGAGGAACGAGCGGGGGGAGGGCATTGAGCACCGCGTAGAAGCTCAGAAATGAAAAGAGGGCCAGAGCCAAATCAATATACGCCGTGGTGGACTCCCAGAGTAGTATGGGGGTAGTAGCGACCATCACCGCAGCGACTTGCCCAACGGCCTTGCTGAAGTGACGTGTGCCGCACGTGTAGACAGCCAGCGTGAGTAGTACCCCACAGAGCCAGTGGCAGAGCTTTGCCCCACTCACCGAGCCCAGCGAGAGCATCCAAAGGTAGAGCATATTGAGCGTGAAAGGGAAGTTACTATGGTGATCGTCGGGGATGTAGTAGATTCGTCCTTCTTGCAGGTAGCGCTTTGGGGCGGCTAAGTGATAGGAGAGCGAGTCCCACTCCAGTTCTCCAGGCGGGTTCAAGGCCCCCACCAGTGTCACCAGAGCGCAGAGTCCCATGACCAGTGCGACAGCGATTCCCAGAGCCCCCGCGGAGCTCTCCTTAGTTTTCTCACGCCTGGGCAGGCTTCGGTAGCCCAAAATAGCCAGGGGTAGCCCCACCACAAAAACGCCGATCGTCAGCGGTACGGTTTTCGCAAGCTTGAGAAGCCC
>JANNDD010000434.1:0-7878 GCA_031387365.1 Armatimonas sp.
CATGTCCCGCGAGAACTCCGAAGCTAAGACAATCAGAGTCCGATCCAGCAGGCCACGCTCCTCTAGGTCGCGCACTAATTGCGCAATCGGCGCATCAATCTGGCGCTTCATCTCGGCGAGGCGCGTGTGCCCGTTGTCGTGCGTGTCCCAGCCAAAAAACGGGACGTACTCGGTGGTCACTTCGATGTAGCGTGCTCCGGCCTCGCGCAAGCGCCGCGCCAGCAAGCACCCCTGGCCGAAGCGCCCGGTGTTGTAGATATCGAAGCTCGCTTTCGGCTCCTTACTGAGATCAAACGCGGCGGCAGCGGGCGATGAGAGCAGGCGATGGGCGTTGTCTAGCGAGCGGAGTAGGCTCTCTTTCTGGTAGTCCGAGCCGACTTTTCCGATCACGGACTCCCCGACGAGTTTTTTATAGAGCGCCTGACGGTTCGCAAAGCGCCCCGGTGTCATGCCCGCCGGGGGGCGCACGGCCTCGACCGCTTGGTCGGGATAGGGCAAGTTGAAAGGCCCAAACTCGCTCCCGAGAAAGCCTGCCGTCGTAAATGCCTTGAGCTCCTCGCCCTCCCCGACATCGAAGCGCTGCCCGATATTGATAAACGCCGGGACCGCCTCATTGAGCGGCCCGAGCGTCCGCGCGATCACCGAGCCAATGTGCGGCGCGGCGACCGTCTGCGGCGGCGCGTAGCCGGTGTGCCAGTGGTACTGGTGGCGTGAGTGGAGAATGGCCCCGAGATCCCCGGCCCGGTAGGTGCGAATCAGGGTCGCCCGGTCCATCACCTGCGCCACTTTCTCCAGCCCCTGGGAGATATGAAGCCCATCCACCACGGTCGGGATTGCCGGGAAAGTAGACAAGATCTTCTCCGAGGGTGTCCCGGCCTCGTAGGGCGTGTAGCGCTTGGGGTCAAATGTCTCGGTGTGCGCCATCCCGCCGCCCATCCATAAGACAATCACCGCGTCTGCCGTCGCCTTTGGGGCGGGCTGTGCGGCCCAGAGCGGGCGGGCATAGCCCGCCGCCAGCGCCGATAAAAGTAGCTCTCGTCGGTTCATGTTTTTCCTCTGATCTCCGGCCGATTGGAACGGCCGGACTGGAGAGCCTTCGGCTGGAAAGGGCGTGCCGCCCATGGGATTCCGAGTAAGCTCGGTATGGCCGGCACGGCCTTTGCAGCGGAGCCTGCGACGCTCTCCAGTCCCACCCCTCCAACGGGCGGGAATTAGTATAGCTGAAACTCCGGGCTCATCAGTAGCGCCCAGAGTAGGTCTTCCAGGTTCTCTGGTGTCCACTTACCACCCAGTGTCTGCCGTACGGCATCCCGCTCCGTGCGAGTCGGGGGGCGACTGAGCGCGGTCTGGTAGAGCCCGGTAAGAATATCCTCGCCGTGCGCTCCATGCGCTTGCCAGGCGAGGACACCGTGCTTGAGGCGCGCTGCCAGAAGCGGGCCGTTGGTTAGCTCCAGCGCCTGAAGTGTAGTCGCGACGGTCTGCCGCTGCGTGACGGTCTGCTCACGATTAGGCCGACCCAGTGCGCGGTTGAAAGCATCGGCGGTGGTGAGCGCCGCCCGGCCTTGTGTCAGTGCACGCGATGCCTCAACGATAGCAAAGCGCACGGAGACTTCTGTCGGTGCTTCATCCACCGCCCCCTGATCGGGTCCCACGAGTGCGCGAAAGTGGGTCGCCCCCCGGGGAATGGCGTAGAGTAGCACCGAGTTGGCGTGTGTCCCAATGCCACGCGTGTAGGTTTTCTCGCCCAATCGCAGAGGCTTACCGACGACACTTTTGTCCGTTTGAACCGTCCCAAACCCTGTGGTCGTGGAGAGCGGGATGAGCTCGCGCAGGCTTATTTCTCGTCCACTTTCGAAAACAAAGCGCGGCTCAATCCAGTTCGCCCAGTCATGGTTACTAGTGCCATTGCCATCGGTTGCTACCAGCGCGAGCACTTCCTCACCACGGAGCGCAATATCTACTGGCTTGTCTCCCTTGCGCATCAGGCCGCTGTCAAAGAGGAGCTTTCCAGTGCGCTTGGGAACACTGACGGCGCCCTTATTGATCCGTAGCGTCTCCACGGGGGTAGGCCAGCTTTCCGTGAGTGTGGAGATCGCATCGGTGAGCTGCTCGGCAGAAAGACGCTTGACGGCGGGGCCGGTGAAGACATAGCCGGTTGGTTTTTCTTTCGCCAGCCCCTGCGACGGCAGCTGGTAGGCGCGGCTCGTGGCGATCTGGGCCAGCGTGTGCTTCAAGTCGTAGCCGTGCGCGACAAAGTCACTGGCCAGCCAGTCTAGCAGTGCGGGGTTCCAGGGCTTGTTGTCCAGCTCATCGTTGGGCTCGATTAGACCGCGCCCCATGAGCTTGGTCCAGAGCCGATTGACAATGGCGCGGGCAAAGCGCCCATTGGCAGGTGATGTCAGTGCCGCCGCAAGCTGGGTGCGCCGGGTTGCCAGAGGGGCAGTGCCCTCAATGACCCCCAGCTCTGGCCAGAGAAACTTTGCGCTCGCCATTGTTCCCGTGGGCTTGTCGCAGCGCACCAGCTCCAGCGGCGTGTCCGCAAAAATCGCGGCTAGGCCGTAGGCATCGCGCAGTTTCCAGTTGCTGGTGAAGCTATCGTGGCACGAGGCGCACTTTAAATTTACCCCCAGAAACACCTGTCCGATATTCTGCGCCGCTTGGAGCGGTGGCCGCTGACTGGCATTCACGACACCGCGCCAGACAATTCCTTTGATAAAACCCTCGGACTCGGCACTTGGTGGGGCGATTAGCTCGCGTGCAAACTGGTCGTAGGGCTTGTTGCTCTCCAGTGCGGCGTAGAGCCAGTTCGTGATCTGGCTCCGGCCACCATCAATATAGCCCGTCCCGACATAGTCATTACGAAGCGCGTCGTTCCAGAACGTCAGCCAGTGCTCCGTGTAGTTTTTGGTGTCGGCCAAGAGGCTCGTCACTAGCCGCTCACGCTTATCCGTGCGCGTGTCCCACACAAAGGCATTGAGCTGGGCAGGGGAGGGCAGTAGCCCGATTAAATCCAGATACGCCCGCCGCACAAAGACCCGGTCACTCACCACGGGCGTACTTAGGGCGACTTTTTTCTCTACAAAATACGGTGCGAGCAGCCGGTCAACAGCGTTTCCTGTGCCTTCGGGCACAGCCACGTCTACCAGAGCCAGTGGCGGTGTCCAGGCGGCGTTTTCACTCTCCGCTGCGCCATCAAAGGGCAGGCCGGAGTCAATCCAGCGCCGCAGTGTCTCCACCTCACTGGCCTTGAGGTGCGCCCCCTGCGGCGGCATCACGCCTTTGCTCACCAGCTCGATGAGATAGCTCTGCGCCCCCTTGCCAGGCCGCGCCACGGGATGGGTCTTCCCGCCCGTGAGGATCGCCTCCCGGCTATCGAGTGAGAAGTCTCCCTGCTTGGCTCCGTTGCTATGGCACGACGAGCAGTTCTTTTTTAGAATCGGCAGCACATCGCGCTGATAAGAAACTGTCTTTTGCGCTGCCAGTGCCATGACACTTAAGCCCCCCAGTGCCAGCACCCCTACAAACCTACGAATCATGCCTACTATGATACCGCCGATGAGGCCCTCAAGGAGATCATGGTATCCTGACACTTGGCTATGACTGACTTAGAGCATCAAATTACGCGGCGGCGCACGTTTGCGATTATCTCCCACCCGGATGCGGGAAAGACGACCCTGACGGAGAAGCTGCTTCTCTACGGGGGCGCGATTCAGCTCGCGGGCTCGGTGACGGCAAAGAAGAACCGGCGGCAGGCGACGTCGGACTGGATGGAGCTGGAGAAACAGCGTGGGATCTCGATTACGTCCACGGTGCTCCAGTTTGAGTACGGTGGCTGCGTGCTGAATCTTCTGGACACGCCCGGTCACCAGGACTTCTCCGAGGATACCTACCGGACGCTCGTGGCGGCTGATAGCGCCGTGATGCTGATTGACAATGCCCGTGGGGTTGAGCCGCAGACCATCAAGCTCTTTGCGGTCTGTCGCCAGCGCGGAATTCCGATCTTTACCTTTATCAATAAGATGGATCGCCCTGGCCTCGATCCGCTGGACTTGATGGCGAACCTAGAGGAAGTGCTCGGGATTCGCTCCGCACCCGTTTTCTGGCCCATCGGCGACGGCGACCAGTTCCAGGGGGTCTATGACCGGCAGAGTAGCCAGCTCCACTTATACGATCGGGTGCAACATGGCGCGAACAAAGCCCCCGTGCGCATTGTGGACCTGAGCGATCCGACGCTGGACACGATTATTGGGCAAGGTCCGGCGCAGAAGCTCCGCGAAGATATTGAGCTGCTGGACGTGGCCGGTGAGCCACTCGACCCCGAGCGCATTGCCAAAGGCGAGATCACGCCGCTGTTCTTTGGGAGCGCCGTCACCAATTTCGGGGTGGAGCGTTTCTTGAAGCGCTTTATTGACCTCGCGCCCGCCCCGATGTCGCGCTCGGCACAAGAGGGTGAGATTGCGCCAAACGAGCCCGAGTTTCGTGGCTTTGTCTTTAAGATCCAGGCCAATATGGACCCGAACCACCGTGACCGCGTGGCGTTTCTGCGCGTGGTCTCGGGGCGCTTTGAGCGGGACATGGTAGCTTTCAATCCGCGCTCCAAAAAGTCCGTGCGCCTGACGCGGCCTCAGAAGCTCTTTGCCTCGGATCGTGAGACGGTGGAGGTGGCCTATCCCGGCGATATTATCGGCCTCACCAACCCCGGGGTTTTTCAGCTCGGCGACACCGTCTGCACCGGCACGCCCGTGCGCTTTCGTGGCTTTCCACGCTTCGCTCCAGAGCACTTTGGCGTGCTGCGCAACCGCCGTTCCGAAAAATACAAGCAGTTTCAAAAAGGCATTGAGCAGCTCAGTGAGGAAGGTGTGGTACAGCTCTTCCATGAGATCAACGCTGGGCGCACCGAGCCGATTCTAGGCGTCGTTGGGCAGCTCCAGTTTGAGGTGATCCAGTTCCGTCTGCTCTCCGAGTACGGTGTGGACACGGGCCTGGATCGCCTGCCCTACAACCACGCCCGCTGGATTCAAGGCCCGGAAGAGGCGCTCAAGGAAGTTTATTGGGGCATGGGAACGCGGCGCGTAGAAGATAGTTTCGGGAACTTTGTTTGTTTGTTTGAGAGCCCGTGGGGGATGAATCATATTATCGAGAATAACCCGAAGCTCAGATTTCTCGCCACCGCACTCGATCTCTCCGAGTCACAGACAGACGCTGTCTCGTGAGAGTTGCGCTAGTGACAGGCGCTGGTAGCGGTGTCGGCCAAGCCGTCGCCGTAGCGCTGGCACGTGAGGGGTTTTTGGTCGCGCTGGTGGGGCGGCGTCTCGAGAAGCTGAAAGAGACCGCCACGCTTCTAGGAGAGCGGGGCAGAGTTTTCGCAGGCGATGTGAGCGACTTGGCAGCCATGGCAATTATTATTAAAGAACTTGGCCTAATCTCGGTACTTGTCAATAACGCTGGCGTGCACAGTGGCTTCGACAAGATCACCGAGAGCGACCCGGAGCGCTGGCGGCAGAGCTTGATGACTAATGTCTACGCGCCGTATTTACTTGCCAGGCTTTGTGCGCCAGGAATGAAAAAACTCGACTGGGGCCGCATCATCAATGTCAGCTCCGCCGCCGGTTTCGCCTTGCCTGATGGCCCTGGTGCGGACTACATTCTCTCCAAGTACACGCTCAACTTCTTCACGCGCCAGCTCGCCGCTGAGCTTTCGGGTACTGAGCTTTCTTGCTGCGCGATTCACCCCGGCGAGGTCAAGACGGAGATGTGGGAAGACATCAAAGACTTTGGTGGCATGCCCGGCTGGGCGGATTTAGTCGAGAGCACCGGCGGCGATCCGCCCGAGAAAGCCGCCGAGCTGGTGTGTAAGATTGTCGCTACGACTGCAAGCGAGACCAACGGGAAGTTTCTCTGGATCGAGGGCGGCATTCAGCCGCCCCGATTTACGTGGTAGGGGATAGTTTCTAGTAACTACGTGCAAAGAGCACTTGCTGCGTGGCGGGCTGTCCGGTGAAAACACAGACGCCCTCGCCGCCGGGCTGGTCTTGCTCCAGCGGGATGCAGCGGATCGTGGCCTTGAGCTCTGTCTGGATCTTGTCCTCGTCCTCACGGGAGCCTGCCCACCAGGCGCGGGCGAAGCCGGTCTCCACGGCGGCCGTGAGCTCGGCGTAGTTGGACACATCCGTGACATGCGCATCCCGGAAGGCTTTGGCGCGGTCGTAGAGCGCGGTCTGGATCTCTTCGAGAAGCGCTGGAAGGACGTCGGGGAGCTCGGACCAGCTCACGAAGCGCTTGCCCTCTTTACCTGGACGGTCCCGGCGGCCCAGCACCACAGTCTGGTTGGCCACATCGCGCGGCCCGATTTCGATGCGCACCGGAATACCCTTCACTTCCCACTCGTTGAACTTAAAGCCCGGCGTGAGGTTGTCACGGGAGTCAATCTTCACCCGTGCTTTATCGCCAATCGCGGCCTTGAGCTGGTCGGCGGCAGCGAGCGTGGCGGCTTTTTCCTCATCGGTCTTGTAGATCGGGACGATCACGGCCTGGGTCGGGGCGAGTCGCGGCGGCAGCACGAGGCCGTCGTCATCGGAGTGCGCCATGATGAGCGCCCCGATCAGCCGGGTCGAGACGCCCCACGATGTCGTCCAGGCGTACTCGATCTCATTCTGGTTCTGGCCTTGGTACTTGATCTCGAAGGCTTTGGCGAAGTTCTGCCCCAGATTATGGCTCGTGCCGGCTTGCAGCGCCTTGCCGTCCTGCATCATCGCCTCGATGGCGTAGGTACGCAGTGCGCCTGCGAACTTCTCCTTTTCGGTTTTCTGGCCTTTAAACACCGGAATGGCCATGACATTCTCTAGAAAATCCCCGTACACTTCATGGAGGATCTTCAGTGTCTCTTCCTCGGCCTCATCGTGAGTGGCGTGGGCGGTGTGGCCCTCCTGCCAGAGAAACTCCGCCGTACGCAGAAACGGACGCGTACGCATCTCCCAGCGCACGACATTGGCCCATTGATTAATAAGAAGTGGCAGGTCGCGCCAGGACTGCACCCAGCGCGAGAAGCTATCCCCGATAATCGCCTCCGACGTCGGGCGCACTACCAGCGGCTCATCGAGTGGTGCGGCAGGAACCAGCCCGCCTTTGCCGTCACTCTCTAGGCGATGGTGCGTCACCACAGCGACTTCGGGGGCAAAACCCTCGACATGCTGGGCCTCTTTGGTGAGAAAGCTCACGGGAATAAAGAGGGGGAAGTACGCATTGACGTGGCCGGTGGCCTTGATGCGCCGGTCTAGCTCCTGCTGGATCATCTCCCAGATTGCATAGCCCACGGGCTTGATGACCATGCAGCCGCGCACCGGCGAGTAGTCGGAGAGATCCGCCTCTTTGACGATATCGAGATACCACTGCGAGTAGTCTTTCTCGCGGGTTGTAATAGTTTGTTTTGCCATGATGTCTTTGTCGGAAGGAAATGCTCGGGCGCTAAATGGCCCGCCCGATTGTATCGGATCAAACAAAAAAAATCCTTGCTAACCCTCCAACTCGCCATCAGGTATAGTGCAAAGAAAAGCAGGAATGGTTTGCCTGTAAGGAAAAAATGATGACTCTTGATACGCTGGATCAGAAGATCAAGGTGGTACTCCCCACACCCGAGGAAGAACTCTGGCTACAGATTCCCTGGCGCACTAACATCATGGCGGCTCGGCTTGAAGCACAGCGCACGCGCAAGCCCCTGTATCTCTGGGTTATGAACGGCAATCCTCTGGGCTGTGTTTGAAACAACGGAAAATTTGACCGTGCGTCCAAGTTTAGCGATCCCCGCGTGATCAAATCCCTTCAGCTGGACTTTATTCCCGTCACCGGCGATACCCACGAAATTATGAACGGAAAGTCTCC
>JANNDD010000496.1:0-1708 GCA_031387365.1 Armatimonas sp.
TGTCGTGGTCGTCCTTGAGCCAGTACGTCCCCACACTTTTATTGAACGCGAGCAGGCGTGGCAGGCTGAACATGCGCTCCCAGTGATAACGCGCAAGCTGCGGTGTCACGGCGCGCGGGGCGTCGTTGTCGTAGTAGACCAAGTCACCTGTGAGGCAGGTAAAGGCAGGATTAAGCGCCTGCATCGCCGGGTAGATCGCGTGACCATCGGCGTGCCCACGATCCGGGTAGCCCTGGCAGGTCATGACGCAGAACCGGAAGTCGCTGGACGCTTTCTCGCTGGGTGCGGTCTGAAACGCTCCGCGCACCTCAGAGCCTTCGGATTCGCTGGCATAAAAATAGCGCGTCCCCGGCTTCAGGTTCTTTAGTTCAAAGTGGTGCGTAAAGTCCGTCGCCTCGGTCACGCTCACCCAAGGCGTTGCCTGCGCCCCCATCAAGTCCTCGCGCGTCCCGTAGCGCAAACGCACCCGGCCCGCCGCGCCCGGACACGCGCCCTCGAAATCTGCCAGAGTCCCCGGCTTGCGCGTCGCCGCGGCCGTTAGCCGAACCCACACCACCGTCGTCGTCGCGGTCGGCTCCCCTACACGGGTTCCTGTTGCTTGATATGCCACCTCATGCTTCATGGCGTATCATAACCTGAATACCATGATCGAGACCAACCGCCTTCTCCTGCGCCGCTGGCGCCCTAGCGACCGTGCGCCCTTTGCCGCCCTCAACGCCGACCCACGCGTGATGGAGTGCTTCCCCAGCACCCTCGCGACCGCCGAGAGCGACGCGATGGTAGACCGTATCGAGGCGCACTTCGCCGAGAAAGGCTTCGGCCTCTGGGCGGTCGAGGTGCCGCGTCTTGCGGAGTTTATCGGCTTCATCGGCCTCTCCACCCCGCGCTTCAGCGCCCACTTTACTCCCTGTGTCGAGATCGGCTGGCGGCTCGCGTGTGAGCACTGGGGTTACGGCTACGCCACCGAGGGCGCAAAGGCCGCGCTCGGCTATGGCTTCAACACTATCAAGCTCCCCGAGATCGTCGCCATGACCGCCGTCGGCAACCAGCGCTCCCGCCGCGTCATGGAGAAGCTCGGCATGACCCACAACCCCGCCGACAACTTCGACCATCCGTTGCTTCCCGTCGGGCTCCCGATCACGCCGCACGTCCTTTACCGAATCCAATCCTCGTAGGCGATAGAGCTCTATGCCCTCCATAGAAATCATCTGCCTCGGTCAGCGCGAGCCAACCGACTTTTGCTACCTGCCCTGTGCCGTCGCCGCAGAAACCACGCTACTCTCGCACCGTGACTACCCGTCGCTCTTCCAGCGAGACTTTGACCAGCTCCAGGGCTGTATCTACCATCTGGGCGGGAGCTGCCTTCGTTTTCCTGGTGTATGGCAACGCCACGCCTATACCGCCAAAGACCTCTGCACCCAGTGGTGGGAGTTTCTGGAGTTCAAGCCTCGCTACAAGCTCGCTGCCCAGATTCTCCTGAAAACCTTGCTCATGGCCTCGCCAGAGGGAAAGCTCCTCTTCACCAGTGACTACCAGTTCGGCCCAAGTAAAGTCCGCCGTTACAAGCGCCCCCTCACCCTGGGGAAATTCTGGCAGCGCCACGACGAAAAGAAGCTCAGGGTGAATGCGTCCTTCTGGATCGTGTGAGCAGATAAAATAAAGCGATGACCACCACACAGACCGCCGCCCACTACGACCAGATCGCCCA
>JANNDD010000456.1:0-2819 GCA_031387365.1 Armatimonas sp.
GTGACTACACCGACTGTAAGCAAGTCGTGCCCCTGCCTCTCCTCCCAGAGCATAGCCGATGAGGGCAAGTGCCCCGTCAAGGCGATGCGTTTTACAGGCATGGCGTTTTGCGAGTTGTGGTATTGGCTCTGTAAAGATGGCTTGCTTACAGTCGGTGTAGTCACAGAAGAACTTTCGACTGGTGAGCTGGATTCGCACCTGGACCTTGTTCTAGGGCATGTCGTTGAGCGTTCTTTGGTAGTGGCTATGGACGCGAGTGGCTGCACGCGAGCACTTGGGACAAGGTGCTGAGGGTGCGACGGTCGCTATCCTTAGCACGATGGCATCTTCCTTCGCGGTGATACTGTCAATGCGCAGCCCCTCGTAGAAGGGTAAGAGAATCGCGGGAGTCATGCTCTTTGATACGACTGATTCCTGGCCAGTGTCTCTCTTTTCACCAAACTATCGGGAGAGCCCAAATCAGAATAGCAGAATCAAGCGCATCTTCCAGCCATTGGGAATGACCCGAACGCAGGTGAACGACCTGGGCATCGTGCTTCCAGGGCGAGTACGGGGCTATAGCTGGCGCGACAATCAACTGGTGAACGGCGAGTATGTCAGCCCGACGCAGCCCTTCGCCGCCGGGGCGCTCGTCTCCACCATCGACGATATGGCCCACTGGGAAGAAGCGCTTGCTTCGGGGAAGCTCCTCACGAAATCGAGCTATGAGCAGATGTGGACACCGACCCGACTGACGAGTGGCAAGGCTGAGAGCTACGGTTTCGGTTGGGGAGTAGACGAAATCAACGGGCACCGGCGTGTCTCCCACAGCGGCGGAATCCCCGGCTTCGCCACCGAGATCGCGCGCTTCGTCGATGACCGAATCACTGTCATCGTTCTGTGCAACTCGGATCAGGCAGATGTGGACTCCCTGGCAAGTGGCATTGCGCGGCGCTATATTCCAACCCTGACGCCCACCCCGCCGAAGGGAGTCACTGTGACGCCTAAAGAGATCCGTGACATTAGCGGCTACTACGACCGGGAGGGGAGAATCGGCGCTTTGCTTCTCCGTTCGGGTCAGCTTTCCCTCAACGGCGAGGTCCTGAAGTTCTCCGCTCCCGATACGTTCTTTCTCGCCAACTTCGACATCGACCTGAGGATTCAGACATTCCGCGCGGTGAAAGAGGGCACAGGCGACGTCAAAGAAATTCGGCTCAACGACGAGCGCCGCGCCGCCCGTATCGGGCCACTGGCGAGTGCCGTAGCCCCACAACCCGACCCGAATACGGCGCTTACTGGGCGTATCGAAGCCACGCTGAAAGCCCTCGCTCGGGGTGAGAAGAGCCTGGATCGCTTCCCAGTCTCCCCCGGATTTAGGAGCCAGTTTGCAGGCAAACCACTCCCGGAGCTGGAGGGCGGCGTGAAAGATGTCTCATTCATCGCTGCCTTTACCATCGCCGACCGTGGCATCCTTAGGTTCGGCGGCAAGGTCAGCCGGGTTTTATACTACAAGCTCAGCATCGGTGGTGCGGCGAAGTACATTCTGGTCTATCTCACAGACGACGGCCTGATAACAGATGAAGATGTCGTAAATGATTAGGAATTTGAAAATGAAGCCAACTTCCCCACAGCTTTCCCTAAAACTGGGGATTGTCATTCCCGTTTTTTATTTCCTCATCCAGGCGATCTCTGCTCCTTTCTATCCGGGGTACAGTTTCTTTAGCCCCGATGCCAGCACCCTTGGCTCTGCCGGATCTAATGCTCCAATCATTTTTAACTCAGGAGCAATTCTTCTTGGCGTCATAATAGTAGGCTCGTCTTTTGGTTTTCTGAAGGCACTCCGTGGATTTTCCGCCAACCTGATCCTCCCTTACCTCCTCTTTCTGGTACTCCTCTCAAGTGGTATTGGAAATATCAATGCGGGCATCTTTCCCTTGCCTGATCCACGCCACACGGAAGGGCTGCTGGCGGCACTGGCCACGGGAACGATTCTTCTGCCTCTCCTCCTGCCAATGGCCCTCTGGAAAATACTCGACAAACGCCCCGTAAAGACCTACTTCCTGGTAAATATTGGTGCGCTGGCGTCGTTGGTTCCTATCGGCAGCGGACTGATGATTTTGTCAATCTCTTTTGGGTTCTGCGCCACTTTCGATGAAGCCCCGAGAGCAAACACAGAAAACGCCGCCGCAAGATCACCGCAGGATCCAGAGAGTATTATCCTTTAAAAATCTCTCTGGAGTCTTGCCATGTTTCTAGATTTCGCGTTTCCGGGAATGAAGATTCGGCACTACAGCGCCCAACCCGAATGTAGTCTGCCCATCTTGCTCATCGTTACCGTTCTTGCTCTCACGGCAATGTGCCCCCTCTGCCAGCACCCGTCAAGCAGAGTGCATAGCCGCTATCAACGAACGCTAGCCGATACACCCGTCGCAGCTCGCAGAGTGCTGCTCAAAGTCGAGATACGAAGATTCTTTTGCGACCAGCAGCAATGCCAAAGGCGCATTTTTGCGGAGAGATTGCCCCAACTGGCAAACCGATACGCACGCGCCACAAAACGACTTCTTCAGGCACAGACGGCTATTGCCCAGGCAGTAGGAAGTCGGGCGGGCACCTTCCTCGCAACTGTTTTGCACATGCCAGGTAGTGCCACAACTCTGCTCAGACGCGAAAGAGCGGCCCCGATTGCACAGGTCAAGGCACCCCGCGCCCTTGGAGTGGATGATTTCGCCTTCAAGAAGGGTAACCGCTATGGAACCATTCTGGTGGACTTGGAGAGTCATCACCCGATAGATCTCCTGGAAGATCGGGAAGCCGCTACCTTGACCAAGTGGCTCAAAGAG
>JANNDD010000569.1:0-1461 GCA_031387365.1 Armatimonas sp.
AGTCAGTGTCCCCTCCAGTGTCAGGATGTAGCCCGGACAGCTCGCCTCCGTGGTGCCCTCAAACTTGGTCAGAACCAGCCGTGGGCGTAGCGAGACAACCCTTCCCCAGAAACGAATCGGCGCAGACATACGCTATTGTACCGGGCGAAAACCGCACCTGAGAAATCGCCCCGGTTGGAGCGGGGCGTCTAACGAGCGTCGCGGGCTCCGCTGGGAAGTCCGCAAGCGGCCATAGAAAGATTTTTTTTGATTTTATAAGATTCAGGGAGTCTCAACCGTTTTAAGAGTGTGAAATCAACTCGACGGAACCATACAGAATTAGCGCTCCACCTTGTCTGGACAACCTGGAAGCGCATGCCTCTTATTTCGGACGAAGAGCTGGAACGTTGCCTGTGGCGCACGATTCAGGCGGAAGCGGAAAAACAACGATGTACTGTCTTGGCTATTGGAGGGATGGCCGATCATATCCATTTAGTTCTAATTCAGCCACCAACAATCACCGTCTCAAAGCTACTGAACCAGCTCAAAGGAGTCTCCTCATCGGTTGCCCGTGAACGGCTAGGAGCAGAAACTTTCTTCCAATGGGCAAACGGCTACGCGGCATTTTCGCTCAGCCGAGCGCACTGCCGCCATGCCGTAGCCTATGTTGAGCGGCAGAAAGAACACCACGCAACCAATGACCTCTGGGAACACTGGGAGTGGACACCGCCACCCAAAAACTAAAAACGCTGATGGCTGCTGCGAAGGTTTAGCCTTCGCGGGCAGCCTTTGCAGACGAGGCACGAGGCTCGTTGACGCCCCGCTCCAACCGGGGCGATCCCAGCACCCACTCCACAGCCTCGGAGAGGGTTGGGGCGATGGCCTTGGGAGTGGGCGAGAATCCCGTCGCGTCTTTGGTCTGTCCAGTGAGCACCAGCACAAACGGAACTCCCGCAGCTTGGGCAGCTTGGGCATCGGTAGGAGTATCGCCGATGAAGACGGACGCGGCGAGATCAATCGCGTGCTCACGGGCGGCCGCAAGGAGCATACCGGGCCTAGGCTTGCGGCAGGCGCAGTCCTCACTCTTGAGGTGAGGGCAGTAGTAGACCGCGTCGAGGGGCACCGCAGCGCGGAGCTTTGCTGTCACCGCCTCCAGATCCGCCGGGGTCATCAGGCCCTTGGCGACCCCTTGCTGGTTGGAGATGAGAATCGTGAGGTAGCCCGCAGCGCGCAGCTTCTGCACCGCCGCTCCCACTCCCGGCAAGACAAGCAGCTCGTCGGGCGTTTTGGCGTAGTCGCCGGGCAAGTAGGCATTGAGGACACCATCTCTATCCAGAAAAACGGCGCGGTTCATACGCGCAGAATCCCCTTGACCCGATCCCGAAGCGCGGAGAAGAGAATGTGACAGAGCACCATGTGGACGTCCTCAACCAGCTGCATGTTGCGCAGCTCCACCACCAGGGGAAGCGCGCTGAGCTCCGC
>JANNDD010000572.1:0-6673 GCA_031387365.1 Armatimonas sp.
AGTCAGTGTCCCCTCCAGTGTCAGGATGTAGCCCGGACAGCTCGCCTCCGTGGTGCCCTCAAACTTGGTCAGAACCAGCCGTGGGCGTAGCGAGACAACCCTTCCCCAGAAACGAATCGGCGCAGACATACGCTATTGTACACGTCCCAGCACCCACTCGGCAGCCTCGGAGAGAGTTTGGGCGACGGCATTCGGCGTGGGCGAGAATCCTGTAGCGTCTTTGGTCTGCCCGGAGAGAACGAGCACAAACGGAACTCCGGCGGCTAGGGCGGCCTGGGCATCGGTGGGGGTGTCTCCGATAAAGACGGAGGCACTCAGATCAATCGCGTGCTCCTGGGCAGCCTGTAGCAGCATGCCGGGTTTGGGCTTGCGACAGGCACAGTCCTCGCTCTTGAGGTGAGGGCAGTAGTAGAGCGCATCGAGTGGCACCTCGGCGCGTAGCTTCGCGGTTACGGCAGCTAAGTCTGCTGGTGTCATGAGGCCCTTGGCGACCCCTTGTTGGTTGGAGATGAGAATCGTAAGGTAGCCCGCCGCGCGGAGCTTCTGGACAATCGCTCCCACTCCCGGAAGCAAGAGCAGCTCATCGGGCGTCTTTGCGTAGTCGCCGGGCAGGTAGACATTCAGAACACCGTCACGGTCCAGGAAAACAGCTCGGTTCATGCGCACAGAAGCCCCTTGACCCGATCCCGGAGCGCGGAGAAGAGAATATGGCAGAGCACCATGTGGACATCCTCGACGAGCTGCATATTGCGCAGGTCGGCCACAAGCGCCAAATCGCTGAGAAGCGCGAGTTTCCCGCCCCCGTAGCCACACAGCCCCACCGTCGTGGCCCCGACTTCTTTCGCGACTTTAACCGCTTCCAGCACATTTTGGGAGTTTCCGGAGCCCGAGATCGCGATCAGCACATCGCCTTTTCGTAGCCATGTCCGTGCCTGCCCCGCAAAGACATTGGCAAAGTCCGTGTCGTTACTCCAGGCGAGTAGCAGTGCCGGGGAGTCCGTGAGAGCGACGACCTCAAAGGGCTTGCCACCGTCGAGGCCGATATTTTTCTGGAAATCGCAGACCATGTGGCTACTTGTGGAGGCGGAGCCACCGTTGCCACAGAAGACCAGGCGCCGGTCGTTTTGCCAGCAATCAAAGAGAAGCTCCACAGCACGGGTAACCTGAAGCGCATCAATAGCGGCCAATAATGCCGTCAGTTTGCTCAAGTAGTCCGTCACATACGCAGGTGTTCCCTGGCTCGTGTCGGGGAGGATAGTGCTCATACTGCTAGGATACCCTAACGAGTGGCTAGGGCTCGACGATCTTGGTGAGCCTCAGGTTTATCGGAAAGTTCACATTGGAGTTCATGTCACCGGAATAGTACTGCGTGTAGCTACCAATCGTTTCAATATAGCCACCCGCAATCAGAGAGCCACGGTAGATGGCTCCGCCATTAACCCGCATGTTGCCCCGAGCACAGTAAATAATCCCCGTGGCCTCTCCGCCGCCATTGAGTTGCATGTCTCCATAGAGATTGATCAGTGTCCCTGTAATTCCCCCGGACGGTGGGATCAGTGCCGAACTTGGGATGGTGTAGTAGGACTGCCCGTTGCAGGTGAAGGAGTCTCGAACCACCAGCGTGGCACTATTGGTGATCACCGTCTGGGCATTCATATTCAAGCTTCCCTGAACAAAGACAAACCCACTGCCCGTAATTGTGAGAGTTTTCTTTCCTGTGAGGGAGACATTGCCCGTGATGTAGGCGGGGGCAACGATGCTAGCCGGCAGTGAGCTTGCGGAGTACGTGCGCCCTGCCGACTGCGACTGTGTGCGCCACTCGGCCTCCCAGTCCTGAATCTGGGTCTCCTCCGGAAAGTTGATCTCGGCATAGTTAGGCTGGTTGGGGTAGTATCCCATTCCTGCAATCGTCCCTACCGCGAAGAGTGTCCCATCAATAGCGGAGCTCCCTCCCTGCGTAATATAGCCGTTGGTTCGAGCGTCGGCGTTATGGGCATTGAGAGGCATTGTCTGAATACTGGAGCTTCCCCCAAACCCAATGTAGGCCTTGGCCAGTAGCGCGTAACGGGAAAGGGAGACAGCATCCCCCGCGATAAACTCCGCGAGCCCGACAACCTGGGCCGACCTCCCCGTGGGAGACGTGCCGGTTGCCGTGATCAGTCGTTTGGACTCGTTGAGTGCGCTGATCGTGTAGCTGAAGCTTCCTGCCGAGGTGGTATTGACACCTGGATCCTCATAGAGCATACCACTTCCTCCACTAGCGTTCCAGTTAGCGGTGAGCGTGGACATCGCATGCTCAATTCCCGCCTCAGCTACCAGTGTCGAAGAAGTTCGCTGAAGGCTGCGTCTCACTAAGCTGAGCTGGGTGGAGGCAGCGTACATCAGGGCTCCCAGAATCATGATGCTAGCAATAACCGAAGTCATGGCAGCACCTGTTGCAAAACCTCGTTTTTTCAAGCTGTTCTTTTTCACGATGCTGCTCCTTAGTTCCGGTAGTTACGCAATCGGGCGCTGCCTTGTGCTGTGGTGGTGCGTTCAGCGCGTGCGCCTCTACTACTCTGCTGAATGGTAAAAGTAACTTCCGTTACGGGTGCACTTGCGGAGAAGGTCTGGGGAATATAGAAGACCTGCACCAGATCATTGGCCGTGACAGTATCGGTGAGGGTGACGACAGAGTTGGCAACAGTCGTCGCCTTTAGCGTCCCATTGACGTAGGCCTTCACCGACGCGGCTACGGGTAGAGTGGCCAGGGTGTAGGTAGTTGAGCTCCCTGTCACGGTAGCGGTAAAGGCCTGACGGCAATTATAGGTAAAAGTAATATCAGTGACACTGCGCCCGATCGTGAAGAGAGTGCGTTGTGGGCGAGCCGTGCCGCCCGAAGCGACAATAGTCTCACGGATCTCCTGGTTCGTCGCATCATAGGTAAAGATGATCGTGTCATCCTGCCCATTAATAAAATAGCTGCTATTGCCAGCATTGAAGGCGGGTGCAGCCACTACCAAAGTGGTTGGCCCCGTATTGTAGACAGTACCACTCACCGTCGCAGAGGCCAGTACCCGGCTGGCATTGCGCAGGTGCAGCTGCATCTCACCCGTCGCCAAGCGCACTGAGTTATCCTGTGCCATGTCCGTAGCACCATTTATGCTCGTTGCAACAACCGCATCTGTCAAGCTAATAGACATCATGATGACCATTACACCAATAATCGCACCAAACATAGTTTCAAGAAGAGATTTCACTTGGCAACTCCATCCGAAGAGAAAAGAGTAGTGAATTTTTCGACTCGGTTTCGCCGCGCTGGCACGGAGTACCAGCTCACAGTCACTACTACCTGATGGGCACGTGTGTTGAACGAGCTCACATGGGCGGAAACGCTCGCATTGGAGAGAATACTCAGCTGTGGCACAGCTCCCAGAATCGTCGCGTCCTGATACGTGCCATCAGCAACCGCCGCTTTTTTGAAGCTTCGGATGTTCTCAACAACCTGGCGAGCAGCCAACCCAGCGTATTGAAACTCACGGGATTGCCTGCCTGACTGTATCCCCATCACCATAGTACTGATGACGACTCCAAACACAATGGTCAGCAAAAACATACCAATGATCGCATCTACAATCATCAAACCACGCGGATTTTTTCGTAAATTCATTGATTTTCCCATCACTCACTTAATTTCGGTAAGCAATGCATTCTAAGATTAGCTCGTGCCACAAAAACTAGTAATTCCAAAACTAGTAATTCGTCGAGGAATCTGCCTGCCATGGCGTGTTTTGGTGCACTGCCCCTCCAAAAAATGGCTCCTGTGACGGGCTAGCATATACCGGTCTAGCTATATGAAAGTGACCTTAAAAGGAAGTCATAAGCGGCAAATTAACATTGGGCAACGAGCTCATCCTGGGAACCAAATCAGGGGTACAGGCTAGTACCATCGGCAGCACATCAAGAAAAATATCCATTATTCCATAGTGATGCTAAACCAAAAACTAGTATTCCTATTTGTAATCCAGTTATGAGACGCCGACCGAAAATAACTGATAGTTATGGCTATCGCAATTCTCAATCAAAAATTAAGGCGTCAGCGCTCTGGCTTTACCTTTGTTGAGGTAATGCTGGCTATGATGGTTCTGACTTCGATCCTGGTGATCGTCGGAGCCACGCTTCCCGTGATGGCGCGCTCGGCGCGCTATGCCACGGACTTTAACCAGGCTCAGTCGCTAGTGATGCACAAGATCGCGCAGCTACAAGAAGCGGGCTACGACAAAATTGAGGGCAGCGATCTTAACCAGAGCAGCCTCGATATTGTGGACGGCACGGGCACTGCGCCCCTCAACAACGCCAACGGCGACCAGAGCGCCACCCTGGAGTTCACTCTTGTTGACAACCTCTGGCGCTTCTTTCCAGGAGGAACGAATAGCAGTGGTACACAGAACACGACCAGTACCACGCGGCCACGTGGCTATATCTTTATTGAGCCCTTCACCCCCAGCGCCATTGTGAATGGCTCGTCAACTACCTACAACCTGATCCGTTTCACGGTGACCGTCCAGTGGTGGGGCTGGGGCTCACGCAACCAGATGCACTACTACTCCGCCAGCACCCTGATCTCTAAGACTGTGGTTCAATAATGAAAACCCGACAAAAACTCTCTGTTCGTAAGCCCCAAAAGAGCTTCACTCTTATTGAGGTAGCGATTGCTTCGGCGCTCATGGGGCTAATCTTTACCGCCTCGATGATGCTCTTTCTCAACGCCTCCCGAAATGTCTCCAAGCTGCGCTCGGGGCTGACAGCGGCGCGTGCTGCCGGGCGTGTCCAGCAGTTTCTCAGCCTGGAACTTACGGAGGCCTACGGGGTGGTGCTGCCCAACGACACCGTGGCGAGTGGGGGTATCACCTGGAACACTGCGCTGGGTAGCACCAGTAACTACAAGTCCACGAACACCGCCAACGAGAGTGGCTGGGCAGGCGAGGTCAATACCGCGCTCTACATGCTCTCGCCTCAGGCGGGAACCGCCTCGGTGCAAAACGGCTCGGGGACGACGGTTGCCCTTTCGGGGAGCACGTTGCCCGTGGATCGGGGGGTTACGACTGTCACGAACACGGCCCTAATCTTCCGGGGAAATCCCAATGGAACGGCCAACCCGGCCTACGGCACCTGCCTGTGGCTCTGGCGCTATACCAGCGGTACCCGTACTGAGATGCGCCTGCTCACCGACGAAATCTCCACCGCCTGGAACGCGGTCTCGTTCGTGCGCACCGCAAACTCGCGCCGTAGTGTGATCCTCAAGATTGTCTGTGGTGATGGCGTCTACCCGAGTGGGGAGCAGACCAGTGATAGTATGGACGGCCAGACCAAGGTTAGCCTGATCTCGGGGCGCACGGTCTACATGGCGAACTCGGCGCTGTATACCTCGATCAGCATTCCCTACCCCGCTGACACGAACCTGATCCCACAGCCCAACAATGCCACGCCGGTGCCAACCGCTGTCCCGACCGCGTCGCCCTCGCCGACTGCTGTCCCGACTGCCACACCCGTGCCCACGGTGTCCCCCGTGCCCACAGCATCGCCGACGCCCAAGCCAGCGACGCCCACACCGACACCGTCCCCGACGCCCAAGCCCGCGACGCCCACACCGACACCCACACCAAAACCTACCCCTGTCCCTATTGGTTAGACTTCCTCAAGGTATAAAAATCATGACTCCTTTCCTCAAATATAATCGTACTCGCCGCTCTAAGCCAACGAAACCAAGACAAGAGCAGGGAATGGCGATGGTTGGAATGCTCCTGGTTCTCCTCGGGGTCACTTCCATGGTGATCATTGGCGGGATGAAACAGCTGGGCAGTACCGATACCAACAACGGAAGCCTGAGTGAGGAGTCTCACAACCAGATCTCCTTAACACTTCAGCGCGGCAACCGCTACCAGGCCGAAACCCTCTCCGCAACGGGGATCCGCCTGGCGATCCAGTGGCTGGTTCAGCAGTCGGCAGCTCCCACCAATACCACCGCCTTTGCTCCGTCCAGTATCTCGAACTTCTTTGGTGCCACCACCGACACGGGCTGGACAAAGCTTACATTCTCCCAGAGCCCCACGGTCAACCAGCTCAGTGGGCCGGTTCAGATAAACGGGGATGTCTATGTCAAGTTCTATCCCTACGCGTCCAACAACACCGGTGCCCGCAAGATGTACGCGATCGAGAGCCGGGGCGAGTACATGGGCTACAGCTTCCTGAGCCGTATCTTCGTGCGCCAGAACTCGTTCTCCCGCTACGCCTACTTCAGCGACACCTGCCCCACTTCCTGGTGGGTAACGGGGCTGACCCGTTTCCAGGGCCCCGTGCATGTCAATGGAGTCAATACAGCGGGAACGGCAGTGGACACAGCGGCAGCCCTGAGCATGATCTGGACCAGGGATCTCGGCGCGACTGGTGGGCGCCTCTTCACCTACTCGGAGAGCGACTACTTCACCACCGCCATGGCTTCCAGCCAGCTCAAGTGGTACCGTAAGCGAACCACCGGCACGACCCTGGAGACACCCAGCAGTGGTAACTGGACCTATGTCACAGCGGCGGCTGTCTCCCCCCAGACAAACATCCCGCTCATTCCTATGCCAGCGGCTAACACGAATCAGCTCACCGCAGCACTAGGAACAGCCACGGCAATCACCACCGTGGG
>JANNDD010000575.1:0-7657 GCA_031387365.1 Armatimonas sp.
TGCGCCTGGCTTGGAGACGCTGGCCGGGTGAACGACTCTACACCTACGTCGATCCGACCAAGGTACGCAGTGTGAATCCAGGCTGTTGCTTCAAGAGGGCGGGCTGGAAAACCTGTGGAAAATCGCGCCGGGGACTCATCATGCTGGAAATGAAGCCTGGTTTCGAAGTGCGACAGCCAGGCTTTCTGGCGATGTCATCGAGGAAGTAAAAAAGGAAAGAAGTTACATAATTATCGGGTTACGTTTTCCCGATTTTACGAGGAACTGGCTAGAGTAAGCCTGATCTACTGGTTACTCGCCATCCAGTAATGCCCGTCGGTCAGCCAAGAGCTTCGCATTGGCGAGCTCAGTGCGACTCAGACGACTACTCTCCAGGCGCTCCATGGTCATTCCACGCTCTGCCTTGTACCAACGAAACGTTTCGAAACGACGGCGGATATCAGGGTCTTTGAAAGCGTAACCATGCCGTGCATAGATCTCATTGATTGCATAGCGGACTGCTGCAAAGTCCCACGTAGATATCTCCACCTGGGTCAAAAGACTCGTCCGGGTCTGTGGAAACCGCTCCCCAGGATACGCACCGGGTGCAACTTGGACGGGCGTGCTGGATGGTTTAATAGTAGGCACTTTGACGTTTGGAGTAGACGCAGTAACTTGTGGAGTGGAGTCGGCCACTTGAACAGCATTCTTCTTATCTAACTCTCTAAGCTGCCAGGATCGAACAATCGCGGTGCTTACACCTACTACGACGAGGAAAGCACAAAGTGCAATCTGCTTGCCTGACAGCCAGTGCTTTGCCACTCTGGGCTCTTCTCTTTCAAGCACCTCAGGGTCAGGTAGATCCGCCATGAATGAGGGGCGCACGCCCTTGCATCTACCTTTGACAAGCTCAGAATTTATCATCACAAGTTCCGCTCCATCCTCTTTGCAAAAGAGCAATTCAGACAGATATTCGCGGCTGCACTCAGGACATTTTTTCATTTTTTGCTCCAAATAATCAGGCACTCTACTCCATGCCAGTACCCTACTCGTAGGCTGCGTTTTAAATCCTTAGGCAGCGATCAGAACGACAGTGCATCCAAACGCTGACGAGCTTCCTTCAGGTCTTCAAGAGCCTGCGCAGAGCGCTGGGTGTCTTTGTCCAAAGCTTGTGTCACTCGGTGAATCGCCGGATTCGCTGCATCCGCTCCTTCACGATCCAGAGTAAATCCGCTGAGCATTTGCTCCATAAGCTGCTGGGCTCCGTGACGTTTTTCCAGAGCCTGATCGCACCGCTGGGTCAAGGACTCGTTCTCCGCCACAAGTTCTTCCCGTTGCTCCCGCAGTCCCTCAACCCGCGTCTCCGTTTCCTGACGAGCTTGCTGCGTCTCCTGAATTGCCTGATTAAGCTCGTCGCTCTCGACGTCTGAGCTGGCTGCTTGAAGCTGCTGTAGCGACTCTTCAAGCTGCCCAAGACGCTCCTTGTGCTCCTTTACCTCTTGACCAATTGCCTCCGCTTCGCTCTGCTGAACCTCTTGTCGCTTCTCGATCTCTTCTAGACGCATCTTCCCTCCCAAGTCCAATTATTGACATTTATTCACAAATATGCTTTAATGATCCCTTATCAACTATTCTTTTTAGAATGATTCCTCTTCTTTCAGACACTCACTCGCTAGATAGCGAACCAATTGAAGCATCAGCTCACTTTAATGGCGATTTATTCGACATTTCCTCAGGTCCATTTGATGAACGAATGACTGGCGCACTAGCAGTCCCTTCAGACCAGCCTCCGCTAGAGGACATCCTTGTCTTTGGTACCGCCTTTCTACGCACGATCACTTCGGTCAAGACAGGCATCTCCCGAGACGTGATGGATGCTGCGACAAAAGCGACTCTCCAGGTACTCAATGCGGCCAGCCTTGAGCGAGACGGCGTGCTCTATGTCTAATTGCGTGCTCTATGCTTAATCAACTGGCACAACCATCAAGCCTATAACTCCAAGTATTCCAGGCGATCACGCGCCTTCAGAAGAGCACCATGCACCGTTTCTAGGCGTGCATGGTGCTTTTTTACTGCGGCCACACTTCGCTCTAGCTGACGGCTGATCTCCGCACCACTCTGGAGACTCACTCCGGTCACTCCCTCAAACACCTCAAAGGCAAACTGTTTTCCCAGTGCTTTGATCTCCTCTGTCCAGGGATTCACTTTCACCGCAAAAGCTGCCTTCTCAAGTCCTTTCTGACAAGCCTCCAACAGCTCAGTGTTCTCCTGGAGAAGAAGCGTACGCCGTTGCTGAAGATGCTCTCGCTCCGTGTCAAAAGCCTTCTCAACATGGTCACTTTCTCTAGATGCTTCCTCAATCTCAGTGCTGCCCAGATGGTCGTGCACTCGCTTTAGCTGATCCTTCAGAACAACGAGCTGGCCAACATTTTCTCTGTGATGCTCGCTCTCATGCTCCAGGGTTTTTATCTCTTTCGTGCCGGTTTTCTGAATAGATGTCACTTCCTCAAGCTTCACCTGCGGCCTCCTTAGCCCATAGAAGTGCTTGGGGTAGTACCACGGCCAGAAAGTGCACCAGAGCGCATCCATTCTCGACGCGCGTCTCCGGCTCTAGCACCAAGCCCTGCTGGTACTCCATGAGCGCAATGGCCTCAGGCTCACTCTCAGGATCGTTCTGTAACTCTTCCTCAATGATAGGAAGACGGGCACGCGCCCAGCGCTCGCGCCGCTCACGAACCAGGGGATCACAGCGGCGGCAGACACTCTGGCAAGTTGCATACGGCAGGTACACAGACTGGATGGAATCCTGGCCAAAGAAGCCCTCCATACGCTCACGCACGAAACTTCTATCCGGTGGCTCCGCGATGCCAAGCTGCGCCTTGATATCCGGCTCCTTCACCAAACGAGCCGCGGGCCAACCCTCCTGGAACACATAGCTCATGCCGGGAGGCAGCAGTGCAGCCTGCTCCTGCTGACCCGCCGAGAGCACCATCGTCCGCCCCAGAACCTCACGGTCATCCGCCGCCGTCAAGCGGTGCATGATCTTGATGTTGGTGTTCTTCACCGCCTCGGGAGCAAGCGCCGTGGGAAGCTGGTCGGCGATGATCAGCCCCTCCCCTAGCGCACGCATCTCCGCAAGCATACGGACGAAGAAACGAACTGCAACACCCTTGGGATCGGCTCCCTCCTTGACTGTGGTACTGCTACCTAGCAAGTTATGGGCTTCTTCCACAAGGCAGACATGCGAGAGCGGCGCACCGCTGCGGCGCGTCGTTATTGCCCGCTCCCGCACGAACACGAGTAGCACCATCATCGTCAGCGCCTTCTCATCTTCCGAGAGGGCGTCCAGCTCCAGAACCACTGGGCGGCTCATCAGCTGCTCGATTGGCACCGACTTCCTCGCGCCAAAGCACCTACCCTTCGGCCCTTTGAGTAGGCTCCCCAGCCGGGTTTCGAGAGCCGCCTTGATATTGCCCGCCACCTCCCCTTGGTACTTGCTCCGACCTGCCACCTCAAGCGCTTTGTGATAAAGCTCCATCAGTGTCGGGGACTCCAGCGCGGGATCGTCGCCACCCTCCCCAAAGAGGCTCCAGCCCTTGTCGGTGTAGACCTCCTCCAGGGCACTCTCAAAAAGCATGGGTAGCGGATCAGGCAGGCTAAAGGCTCCCTGGAAGCATGTCTTGAGCGAGGCAATGTGCTCCGAGACCGCAACCCCATCAAGTATCTCCAGCGGGTTGAGCCGAAGCGGTGCGATGCGCTCGTTGCCCACCGTGAAGACCAGCAAGTCTTCCCCGACGCCGGGGACCTCCAGAAGTCCCCGGTACTCCGTCTTGGCGGGCTCCAGCACCAGCCAGGGAATACGATTGTCCCGCCAGAGCTGCACCAGGAGGGAGAAGGAGAGGCTTGTCTTGCCCGAGCCGGGAACCCCGACGATGAGCGCGTGCTTGGAGAGATCGGGAAGCGCGAGCATTGCTTCTTCTTGTAGCGTCCTGCCTTGCTCCATGAAGCGGCCAACCGCCAATCCAGCGACGGGCTTAGTGGCTCCGGCCTTCCCTCCCGTAAGTCCGCTGTCTTGGGTGAAGCCGGGACAGCCATCCTTGCCTGCGATGGGAAGCCGGAAAAACGAAGATATCTCGGCAACGCTGGTCAATCGGTGCAGGCGTCGAAGCGTTTCGGGCGCGTCCTCCAGGCTCCAGTAGCCCTGGCAGATCGCTGGAGTGACATAGCATAACTCAACTGAGCGAAGGGCTTTGGAGAATTCGGGGGTACCTGGCTGCGCCGTAAGCACCGCCACGGGCGCTCCGGGCTGAATTGTGTGGGAAGCGAGCGTTCGGGCGAGAGTAGAGGCATCGAGACCAGGCACTAGGGGAAGAACGCGAATCGCGTAGAGAAGCGGGCGCTCGCTGGCGTAGTCGTACTGTTGGATGAGGCCCTCGTAGAGCCGCTTGAAGCCCTCTGCCTTCGGGTCTGCCGCGATTTCTAGCTGCCGCCTTGTCGCCTGGCTGTAGAGTCCTCCACTCTGCTCAATGCTCTCACGCCGATCCCGGCTGTAGCGATCCGCCACTTGCTGCCAAGTCTGGAGTTCCTCGCGCTCAGTAGGTGTTAAGGCAAGAGTGGGAACCAGGGTGATATCCACCATGACCGGCCCTGGAAGCCGCACTAGCGACTGGCAAAGCCCGATCATGTCGTTACTGGGGTTCGAGGCAAAACCCTGCATGCCATACCAGAAGCGGAAGCCGGTCAGAATGGGATTGTGCCATGCCTGTTCCCACTGCTCCACCTTCACCAGCTCCGCATATCCTGAGGCACGGGAAAGGCTTCCTTCCAGCTCGCAGGACTGGAAGTTGTAGCCCGTGGGGAGGCTGCTCTCAACGAGCTGTGACATTTGTTGCGCTAATCCTTGTGCCTCCTCGCGGCTCTCCCCCGTGAGACGCAGCACTAAAAGCAAGCGGAGGCGCAGATCCCCACTAAGCGAGCGCTCCGTGATGTAGCGCAGGCTAATCCCTATGTGCGGTGATTGCATCAGGGAAGAGAGAAATCGCACCTGGCTCTGAGCGACCGCCGCGACGCGCTGGGCTGCTTCAAGGCCCGCCAAATCGGGGAAGCGCGAGGACGAGAAATCGGGTAGGCTTCGCAGCTCCCAAGCCAGGATGGCGCTTACCCCCTGAACGGCTGAAAGGCCTGTCTCGCCGCGCTCCCGCGCTCCGTACCAGAGCGGCACGGGGCCTTCGACGAACTGGAATAGGCTTGCCGCTGGAGCCTGCATTCCTGATGCTACTTGGTTCTGGATCAGCTCACCGCTTGGCTCAACAGGCTGGAAGTTCCTATCTACCCAGATACCTTTCATACGCCTACAACCCGAGGCCCGTCGCATCCGACGTGCGAGGTGCTACCGAAATACGAGTTACTCCCTTACTTGTCAGGAACCCGCCTTTACCGCCCTCGACACGCTCAACTTGAGCACCATCGTTCTTAACAATGTCATCCACCACCGCTTGGAAAACGACGTTCATCGCGGAGGCAAAAAGCCGCATGTCGTCGATTTTATACGTGCGAAATAGGTTCTTGAGCTGCGCCAATGACTCCACTTCAACGCGCTCACGGATCACTTTCTCTTTATGCTGCTGGAGACTCTGTTCATGATTCTTGCGAATCTGTGCAATCTTTTCCTGATGCGCCTGCCTCTCTCTTTGATTTTTCTTTTCGTAAAGATAGTATCCGTAACAGGGAAATCCTAGCGTCCCAATCAAAAGAACTGGGTATTTGATTATGCCAATCGTACAGAGCACCGCAAGCCCGTAACAGATAATCGAAGCCAATGGCTGATCTGTGGATGAATCTGGGGGATAAAATGGCTCTTTTGGTGGCGGAGGAGGCAGTGGCAATATCGGCGGCTCAACGGTGAGACACATCTGAATACTCGCCCACTGACCCATGTAATCTACTCCAAAGACCATCTTATAGTCGCTGTAAAGATGGTCTTTGAGCGATGCTACAATCCGGGGCCGCACTTCTGTCGAATCGCTTTGCCAGCGTGTCTCTGAGAGAACCACATCAACAGGCACAGCTGTCATTGCAACAATGTGCTCCACTCGCTCCAGTAAACGGCTTGGGACTAGGGTCTTGTCCGTGTGGGAGAGATGGATGGTTTGCTCATCAAGCACCAGCAATGGTCGTCGTTGACCAGGCTTTGGCGAGTCTTCTGCTTCCGTCTGATCCCAAACATGACTGCTCGCTCGCAGGATAATGTCAGCGTCTCTATCGCCACGAGGATCTGAGCCGGGTGGGATCGGCGCTTCCACAGGGGCTGCATTGTAAGATGGGGCCGAAGAGGCTTCTTCGCGAGGCGGATCAGGAGTCGCTGCGGGTTCCGACTCAGGAGTAGGCACGGCTTTACCAGAGGGTATTGCTTGAGCAACACGACAGTAAGGACAGAACTTGGCATCGGGATCTATTGGCCGAGCACAATTGATGCAGTCAATGATAACCACGTTCTCTGTACCAGTTTGATCTTTCTCAGTACCAATCTGATCCCTCGGTGCAGTCGCTTCATCCCGTTTAGTAGCAGCCTCATTCATTTTCACGTCCTCTTTACCAGGTGACAGAAGCTCATGACTTCTCGCACTCTTATTTCACTTCTGAGTGTCGCAATTGTACAACAAGGTTAGCCATATCCTTAATTGATTTTACAGACCGTAATAAAAATGTAATTCACTCTAAAAATCTCTGTAATAAAACTGTAATTCATCTGTAATATATTCATTAATTTGTAATTTATCTGAAATCAGGGTGCATAATAGGCACTACGATGTTCCAATGGATCGAGGGTGCTCTGATGAGCGCACATAACCGGCGACGTGCTCGGCGGGAGAAGAGTACTCCCCTTCCTGATGAGGAAGGGACAGAAACACTTCTGCTCGGCTCGCTTTTAACACCGCAAGGAGGAAGTGCTTATCTGCCTCTCACCGCAAGGCGGCGGCATCTCTACGCCATTGGGGCCACGGGCTGTGGAAAGACGAGCTTTCTGCTACGACTGATCGATGACGACCTTGCGCAGCGGCGCAGCTTGGTCATTGTAGACCTGCGGGGTGACCTAGTAGATCGGGTGCTTTTGCGTATTGCCGCACATGAAACGCCCCAGAGCCTAGGCAGGCGTGTCCTGCTCATTGACCTTCGCCAGAGCGAATGGAGTGTCGGCTTCAACCCCCTTGTGGGCGCAGGTGATCCCGTTCAGCGTGCTTACCACACACTTGCTGTCCTTCAGCGCAATGCGGAGAGCTGGGGCGTCCAGCTTGACGAGACGCTCCGCAACTGTCTCCTCGCCCTGGCTCAGAGTGGAGGGACACTTCTGGAAGTAGACCTTCTGCTGTCGAATGCCACGTTTCGCCAAGCGACACTTTCACGAGTAACAGATCCCTTTGTTCTAGCTTTCTTCACTCGCTACGAGTTGCTCAGTGAGGACAAACAGCTCACGTGGCGGATGCCCGTTCTCAATAAGATTACGGCGTTTCTGGCGGTTCCACAGGTGCGGCGGATGCTCGCCATCGCTAGTCCCGGCTGGTCACTCTCGGAGATTCTTGATGAAGCCCCCGGAAGCATCATCCTGGTAGCGCTTGGGGTTCACCGCCTTGGTAGTGCCTTGACGATCGAGAACCCGAGTGCTCCCAGATCAGGAAGC
>JANNDD010000588.1:0-2771 GCA_031387365.1 Armatimonas sp.
CACGCGCCCCGTCGCCGCCCAGTGGCTCAGCTCGCCCCACACATGGTCGTGCACCAGCTTTGCCACACCCAGTTTATAAACTTTGCTCATGGGACTTGTGTTCGACGTGCGGCGGGGGGAATCCTGCGTGGTTTAGAGCCATCTCCCCCTGCTTCGCAGCCATCTCCCCGGCTCGTTCCTCGCCTCCCCTCTTCCCCCACCCGTTCGTTCCTCACTGGGAAGAGGGGCTGGAGGAGATGCGCTCTCCTTCCTGCGACGAAGGAGCAACAGGGGAAGGGGGGACGGAGCGAGGCACGAGCATCCTGGGGAGATGGCTACACAGAGGAAAGGCGAAATCCACAGGTGCTTCTCCCAGTGGAGGGATAGTACCTGTAACGGATCGCGCACCGGAAGTCGCCTGTGTAGTCGATGAACCAGGAGCCGCCGTGAAGTACGCGATAGTTGCTCTTTTCAGTCCCTATAGGGTTCGACACGTTACGCTTTTCGTAAGCCCGATACCAATCTGCACACCACTGCCACACGTTGCCTGCCATATCTACCAAGCCATAGCCGTTCACGAACACATTGTATTTTCGCCGCTCGTCAGTGCCCACCAGACCTGATCCTTAGGCTCCTCATCGCCCCACGGATAGATTTTCCCTACCAGCCCACCCCGCGCCGCGTACTCCCACTGCGCCTCGGTCGGGAGCAACAGCTCCGCCCAGTCGGCGTAGGCTTTGCACTCAATCCAACTTACATTCACGATGGGATGATCCCACATCCTATCCCAGCCATCCTCCCAAACAGGGGAGATGGGACACTCGGGTATCGTGCGCTTCGTTGCCTCACAAAACTCCTGCCACATTCCCACCGTCACTGGCGTGCGCCCCATCTGAAACGGGGAGAGTGTCACGGTGAAGCCTTCCCGCTTGAAGCTCCCACCCGGAATGGCTTGCAACTGCACCTTGTACTCCGCGAGGGTTAGTGGGGCGGTTAAGATGGCCTTTTCCATAGTGCTATTCGAGGCTCCAGTCCTCTACCAACAGGCCGGGCACTTTGGAGAAGTCTTGTGTGTTACGGGTAAGCAGCGTTGCATTGTGCGCCAGCGCGGTAGCAGCGATCTTTAAATCCATCGTCCCGATTCGGATACGCTGCATCCAGAGCGTTTGGAACTGATTGACCACCAGACTATCAAAAGAAACCAGCGGCGTGGTGCTGTAGAAATGCAGTAGTTCCTCCAGCCTTGCGTAGTAGACGGCTTGCTGATCCACCGCACTGACGCGATTAAGCTGGGCAAGCCAACCACGCATCTGCTCCTCGTAGCTAATAACGCTCACGCAAACTTCACCTTCCGGTGCCGCAAGAACTCGCTGACGGATACGCTCCCCTTCAGCTCCACTGCGTGCAAGAAGCGTGATGTGATCCGTATCAAGCAGGTACATCGGCACTGCTATCGTCTTTCATGTAATCGGGCACTTGCGCCTTACGGTACTCCTCGCCCGCCTTCACCGCTTCCTCAAAGAGCGGATCATCTTTAAATGCACCAAAGATGGCATTGACCCATCGGTTATTATCCGTACCCGAGTCCAACGTAATTTGCGGTTGACGTAGCTTTCTCATCTCGCGCTCCAGAAGCGTCACACGTTCTTCTAATGTCTGTGGCATTTTTCGCAATTCTCCTGCTCCTTGTTATATCGCCTCACCCTAACGGGCAGCTAAAATGCCGCCTTGGCGAAGGCCTCTAGCTGGCTGTAGTTGTTAGCCCAGGTGGTGTACATCACACCCTGGACATTCGCACCGCCCAGGGACTTGGCCGTGGCGAGCCAGCCTTTGATGGAGCTGGGGTTGCCATCGTAGTAGCCCGCGAGAATCTGGGCGTGACCGCGCTTGGCGAAGAAGTCCAGGCTTTCTTTTTGCTTGCCAGAGTTCCAGTTCATGATAAGTGTGTCTTTCGACAAGCCCTCCCAGCTCCCGGCGAGCGTGCCGCGCACGAGGTAGTAGTTGTCCACGGCGTTGTGGTGTGGGTCGAACATGTCCGACCAGGCGATAAGCGCACAGCGCGGCGATATTTGTTTTGCCAGTGCGCTGCACTTTCGGACATTCTCGGCGAGCTGCACACCGGGAGTCTTGCCGGTGGCCTGGGCATCCGCACTCCAGCCTGCGGTGCGCAATTCATCGTGCGAGAGGAAGAATCCGGGCGGCGTGAGAAGCTTCTGGACGCGCTGGAGCTGGTCTTTATGTAGCTCGAAGACTTTGGGGTCTACCAGGGAGGCGCTGACTTGGCCATCGTAGATCGTGATGGCGTGGAAGTACGAGACACGGAGCTTCTGGCCATCTTTGATCCGCGAGCCGGAGGGGAGTGTGATGGCGGGCGGTGCGTGCCAGACCTCAAACTCGCCGGGCCAGGGAATATTTCCCATACGTGGATCGGCGATGGGGACGAAATCGCGCCCCTCTTCGTAGAGCATGCCGTCGTCGCCGCGCACCGTGAGCGGACAGCCCGCGCGCCGCACGACATTGAGCAGCCCCACTTCTTCGAGCCGCACGTCATCGAGCCAGAGCGTCCCACCACTCGTGCCCCAGCAGCCCAGATAGATGCCGATAGACGGATTATCGAGCGTATTGAAGACAAAATGGTGCTGGGTCCAGTCCTGAGTTGGCTTCACCCCGGCGTTGGAGTGACACAGGTTTGCCTTCGCGCCACCGGGAAGCACCGTGCAGTGGATCTCCCCAGCGCTCTTAAAGCCCTCCGTCTTGATCCACACCGAGAGATGAAACTGGCGAAACGGGGG
>JANNDD010000629.1:0-9455 GCA_031387365.1 Armatimonas sp.
GCACAGACAGCCCAGACGCTCCCCGGCGGCAAAGGCGGTCCAGAATCCCAGAAACGGGCCAAATGAGAAGGCGTAGAAGAGGCGATCACGGGCAGCTACTTCGGCGGCGCGAAACACCTCCACCCAGTTCTCCACCATCCACTCCCACGACTCCGTGGTGTCTAGCCAGCGTAGCGTAAAGCCGCTCGTGCCGCTGGTCTGGCAGAAGCGCGTGTAGCGCTCGAGGGGATAGGTCAAGTTGCTTCCGTACGGCGCGTACTCTCGCTGATCGTCCACGATGTGCTGCTTAGTGGTCAGCGGCATCCGCGCAAAAAACTCCGCCAGTGAGCCCACGCCCTGACCTAAGTCCGCCGCATCGAGCTTCGGGGCATAAAACGCATTGCTTGGCATGAGGGCAGCGATGAGTATGTTGAGCTGCGCGAGCTGCTCAGCCTCCAGCGCGGCGCGACTCGGGAAGCTCATACAGTTTCCACAGAGACGACTTCGATCTGTGCGGCGAGCGCGTCGGGGATTCGGGCGGCCTTCATCGTTCCGGTTTCGTGATCCATCGCCACACAGACCACGGTCATACGGCCCGTCGCCACTTCGAGCAAGGGCTCCGTCCCCACTTTTGTGATATGAAAAACATAGCTCAGCGACTTAGATTTTTTTGCGGTGACAACTAAACGCACATCCAGCTCGTCTTCAAAGCGCAAGGGCGACCGAAACTCACAGCCGACATCCACGCGCGGCCAGCCGATACCGGCATCCCGGCTCGCGACGGAGAAACCCAGCGAGCGAAAGAACGCGTGTTCAGTCACCTCCATGTAGCGAAAGTAGCTGGAGAAGTGAATGATGCCCGCCATGTCCGTGTCCGCGAACTCAACCCGGTGGCGCAGCACAAACTCATGCAGCATGGGGCAGAATCTCCAGGATATCGGCGATCACAGCCCCTTCCGGCGTGGAGAGGATATTGCGCCGTCCGTAGAAAACACTCGGCTCCCCCGAGAGCCCGAAGACATCATTAATAAAGGCATTGGCCTCCACCCGCAAAAACGCCTGGGGACAGCTCACGTGCGTGACCGTGTGCTTTGCGAGAATCGTCCCCAACGGCAGGTGCCCCGCCTCTATGTCTTTGCGTGCCTCGGGCGTGAATGCGTTTAAGTGAATCGCAATCGCCCCGAACTCCACGGGACTCTCTCCGGCGAGTAAGATCACTTCGCGAAAGAGCACGTCACCCTGGATGCGGCGGCCCAGCACACGCAGCGCAATCTCCTGCCCGTGAAACGCACTCAGAGTCGGGGTCATGTCGTTGAGATGCACCAGTAGCTGTCGATACGGCTGAGGCACATCCCCACCCTCCACCCGCTCAATCCGTGGCAGTACGATACCCTCTTGCTCGTGTAGCAGATCCAGCGGAAAGAAAAGATTAAGCATAGCCTACCCCCCATCCCCCGCCCGGCGGGGGGGATAAGAGGTATTTTCCTTATTGTCCCCCCGCCGGGCGGGGGTTAGGGGGTGGTTAAGCATACCGTGCGTCTCGGTGCTCGGGCAGGAAGAACTCATGCACCAGGCGATCCACGCGTAGCAGCCCCTCACGGTTTAGCCGTAGCTCGTCGCCGTGCTCTTCCAGGTAGCCTTCGGTTCGTAGCTCATTCATCGTCTCGGCAAACCGCGCGCGTAGATCCACGCCAAATTTCTGAGCGAAGTAGCCCAGATTGACATGCCCCAGCTTGAACTGCAAGATCAGCTCACGGATCAGGCTCTGCTCCGCCGTCGGGGTTAAAGCACGGTAGATAGGAAGCTCACCGCCCGTGATTTTGTCAATGTACGGATCGAAGTTGTGCTGGTTCTGGAAGTGAACACCCCCGACATGGGAGAACGACGCCACCCCGAGCCCGAGCAGATCCGCGCCCGCCCAGAGCTGATCGCGGTAGCAGAACCGAGTCGTGGCCGGATCGCGCACGGCGGTGTAGCCACTGGTGACGGTGTAGCCTGCCTGCTCTAGCTGCCCAAATGCGTACTGTACCCACTCACGCTTCTTGGCCCAGGTCGCTACGGGAGCGATCTCGTTGCCACCCTCCTGCATCTCCGCAAAGATCGTCGTGTTGTAGGGAATCTCCATCTGGTAGATCGTCACACTATCGGGCAGGAGCTCGATGGCCTTCGCGACCGTGGCCTGCCAGAGCGCGTCGGTGTCGCCCATCATCCCCGCGATCAGGTCAATGTTGATCTGCGGAAAGCCCACCGAGCGCGCAAAGTTGTAGGCGCGGTCAATCTCTTTGGCTCCGTGTGCCCGGCCATTGAGCTTCAAGATGCTCTCGTCAAAGTGCTCAACCCCAAGGCTCAGGCGTGTCACCCCGACATTGCGAATCGTGGTCAGCTTGTGCTCATTAAGCGTCCCCGGCTCGCACTCGAACGTCACTTCCTCGGCCTCGTCCCAAGGCAGCAGCGCTTTCATGGCATCGGTGAGGTAGGTGAGCTGCGTGGTCGAGAGATACGACGGTGTCCCACCACCAAAGTACACAAAGCGCGGCTTGCGCCCCCCGATAAAGGGCTTGCTCGCGTAGGTCGTCATCTCCGCAATGGCCGCATCCAGATAGCGCTTGATCTCACCGGCGTTCTTATCGGTGTAGACCCGGAAATAGCAAAAATGGCAGCGCTTTCGGCAAAACGGAATGTGTAGATAGACCCCAAGCGGCGTGTCGGGCAGAGGCTCTCGCTCCAGGGTAGCGAGAGCTTCCGGCACTGAGGCGGGTGTCCAGAAAGAGTAGGGAGGGTAGTTGGAGACGAAATAATTTCCCGCCTTGGTCTCTTGCGCCCCGAGCATCTCTAAGTTCAGTCGTGTTGTCGCCATTGCGTCGTCTTTCTTGAGTCTGGCAGGAGCCAGTGTAGTGCAGGTGCGGTCATCATCGTCGTCACGAGCGCCATCACCACCATCATCGCAAATAAAGTAGGAGAAATAACATGCAGATCAAGCCCGATATTTAATACGATCAGCTCCATGAGCCCCCGCGTATTCATCAAGGCTCCTAGTACCATAGCGTCACGAGTCTCCACTCCGGTTCCCCGCGCTGCAAAAAAAGTACCTCCCACCTTCCCCAGGGTTGCTACCAGAATAATACCACCACAGGTTAACCAAGCTCCCACGCCAGAGAGGAGATCAATTCGTGTGCGCATTCCCGTGAGGGCAAAGAACGCAGGAAGAAGAAGTGCGGTTACCACCGGCTGAAGTTGCTGAATCAGTGTCTTAGCAACCCTACTGCTACTGGGAAGAATCGCCCCGAGCAGAAACGCACCAAAGATGGCATGGATACCAATCTGCTCGGTGGCCAGCGCGGACAGCAGGAGTGCGACCATCACCAGTGCGCCCCGAGAAGCAGTAAGATTTCCCTCTCCCCAGCGGGCCAGAAGGCGGCGAGCGAGTGGACGAACGAGGAGTAGCATCGTCGCCAGATACGCCAGAGTTCCCCAGACAACGCTCACCCCCACCCCGACTTGCGCTTTAGCAACCCCGACAACAATCGCAAGCAAGCACCAGGCAATCACATCCCCAATCGCGGCGCAGGCCAGTGCCAGGGTGCCAAGCGGTGTCTGAAACATCTGACGGTCAGTAAGAATGCGCGCCAGAACGGGGAAAGCGGTCACCGCCAACGAGATTCCCATGAAGAGGGAAAAGCTGGTCAGCGAGGCACTTTTATCAGCGAACCGGACATAGAGCAGCGGGGTGAGTGCCATTCCCAGCAAAAACGGCACCAATAGGCTCGCCAGTGATGTCACGACTAGGGTCGCCGCACGTTGCCGGATCGCGCTCCCACTGAGCTCTAGGCCTACCGTAAACATGTAGAGCAGGATTCCCAACTGCGCCAGGATTCCCAGAAACGGGGCGGCGGAGCTTGGTAGCAGGAGACCGGAGAGGTGCCCTCCCAGCAGGGAGGGCCCCAGCACCACTCCGGCAATCACCTCTCCGATTACGGGCGGCTGCCCTAGATAACCGACAAGTTTACCGAGGATCAGTCCGACCACGATCACCGCAGCGAGCGCCAGGAGCACCTGGGAAAGCGGGTCAGCCAGCGGCATCCTAGGGCTTGTAGCCTTCGGGGAGAACCAGCTCGTTGGCCTTGTGGGCAACATCCATCACCACGGGCGTGTCCCACGGCGCGGGCGGAATCTTATTGTCCGGGTAGAGCGACTCCATCGGTGCCCAGACCTCGTCCACGCGCTCCGTGAAGAGATCGCCGATAAGAAGATCCGTCATGGTGTTGCGCAGATGCGGGTAGGTCTTGATAAAATTGCCGAAGCTAAAGCCTTCGTAGTACTCACAGACTAAGCGGCGCATGCGATCCACGCCTTTGTTGAAGTCCGGCCCCCACTTGCCCAGCTGCGCCTCGGAGACATCGCCTTTCTCCAGCCCCTCCACCACAGCATCGGCAGCGAGCTGGCCTGATTTGAGCGCGAGCAGCACCCCCGATGAGTAGAGCGGATCGAGGAAACCAAACGCATCGCCCACCAGTACCCAGCCGTTGCCTGCCGCCTGTGTGCAGCGATAGGAGTAGTCTTTGGTCGCAAAGTAGCCCGTGTCACGCGTGGCATTGGCAAGGCGCTCTTTCACGCCCGGGCAGGCCTCCACTTCGTCCTGGTAGGTCTTCTCGTGGCTCTCACGGCCCTTGAAGAGATAGTCAAACGGCCCGACCACGCCCACACTCATCCGATCATCGTGGAGGGGAATGTACCAGAACCAGCCTTTTTTGTCGCCCGTCTGGAGCACCATGGTCGCCCCGGCGTTGCGGCCTTCGTCGCGAAAGGCTCCCTTCCAGTACGTCCAGATCGCACCTTTGTTGAGCACCGGATCCCAGGTCCGTAGTCCCAGCTTATTGGCGAGAAGATTACTCTGCCCGCTCGCATCAATCACGACACTTGCACGCACTTCCTCCAGCGTCCCATCTTCGAGCTGAATCTTCACCCCAACGGCTTTCTTGTCCTCGTCAAAGAGCACCTCACGAACACGTACACCCTCTTGCGCATCCACGCCGTGCTCGCGGGCGTTGTTGAGCATCATCAAGTCAAACTCGCTGCGCACTACTTGCCAGGTCTGGGAGCACTCGTGGGGCTTATTGTCCCAAAAATAAAACGGCGCGCTGGTCTTGCCGACTGAGTTAACGAACTGGACACTGTGCTTGTGCACAAAGTGACTCTTTTTGAGCTTCTCCAGCATTCCCAGCCGCTCCAGAACCCAGTAGGTCTCCGGAATCAGCGACTCGCCAATATGGAAGCGCGGAAAGTGCTCCCGCTCAAAAAGCCGGACTTTATAGCCCTTCTGGGCGATCAGGGTCGAGACGGTCGAACCGGCAGGTCCACCACCAATAACGATCACATCAGGATTACTAGCTTGACTCATAAGTTTTGCGATTATACCTCTCAGAGATTCTTAGAGGTGTGGATTCTTCTCAAGGTTTTGAACATCAAGCTGATCTTGTAAACGTCCCGATGCACGCTTATTAAGGATCAGGTCTTCGCGAGAGATAATCCAACCCTCAACACCGCCAAAATCTATCCAGCTCCGGTTGGGCCATGCTTCCGTAAATTCTAAACCATCCACCGACATAAGAACATCTATTCGAACAGGAGCAACGCCGATCTGAAAGACAAATCCGCTATCTGCGAAGTCCTGTGGTGACATGCCCGTCAATGGGGCACCAAATTCTTTCAATGCTTGAAAAACGCGTCCGGCATTTTCAGGTCGTGCCCATATCCAAACGTCAAGATCTTTTGTGTAGCGTGGTTCGGTGTAGGCAACCACAGCGTATCCACCAACCACAAGATACTCAACACTATAGTCGTTGAAAAGTCGTAACAGATCGCTGAAGTCGGAGTTCATTTTCTCGTCCTTGACGCTTTAGAAAGAGTTCGACCAGTTCCCAACTCGCTTCAAAACGGGCCGCAGGAGACTGTGCCTGCCAGAAGACAAGATCAAAATCCCGCTCTCGTGTCTCCTCAAGACGTACTTTCCGCGACATTATCACACGTTCCATATTGTTCTTACTTGCCCATTATCTTGGGAATTGCGCCTTCGAAGGCCGTTCGCAGCTGGTCGAGCGAAAGTTCCAGGAGGCCCGCAGCATCGAGCTTGTTGTTGTTCTTCACTTGCCCGATAAAGACCGCCTCGACACCATTTTGTTCACACAGATCAAGAAGTGCGTCTTGCTCTTTTGTTAGTTCTTTCACCGTCACGACAACACGGCTCGGGGCCTCGCCGAAGAGAACAGCGCTCCAGGGCAGATCATTCCCGTCTTTTCCGACGAAGTCCGTGACGGCGAAGCGAATCTCCGCGCCCTTGTTGCCGCCCAGACAGCTCTCGGCGACTGCGGTTAGGAAGCCGCCTTCGGAGCAGTCGTGGGCACTCAGAATCAGCACGTTCGCGACGGCCTCACGAACGACTTTCTGGACACTGGCTTCGGCTGCCAAGTCTAGCTCCGGCTTGCCTTCGGCACGACCATGGATGCGGTAGAGGTACTCGCTTCCTCCGATTCCCGTCGCGCTCTCCGTGCCCACGGGGCGCAGGAGATAGATCAAGTCGCCGTCGTTCTGGAAAGACAGGCCCATCGGCTCGACGTTCTCTGGGATCACGCCGACCATGCCCACCGTCGGCGTGGGATAAATTGCCCCCTCGGGAGTCTCGTTGTAGAAGCTCACGTTGCCGCTGACCACCGGTGTCTTGAAGAAGTCGGCGGCCTGCGCCATGCCCTCCACGGCGCGACGGAACTGCCAGAACCCGGAGGGCTTCTCCGGCGACGGAAAGTTCAGGCAGTCCGTGAGCGCAGCGGGCACGGCCCCGACACAGCTTAAGTTACGCGCCGCCTCGGCCACGGCTAGCTGCGCCCCGACAAACGGATCCAAATAACAGAAGCGTGGATTGCAGTCCGTGGTCGCCGCGATCTTTCGCCCTCCGGCCTCGCGGATGCTCAGCACCGCCGCATCGCCGCGTCCGGGGAGCACCTCGGTCTGGGTCTGCACCATCGTGTCGTACTGCTCCCAGACCCAGCGCTTACTGGCGATACTGGGCGTGGCGAGCAATTTTAGCAGCACCTCCCCGTAGCTCTCGGGCTCGGGGAGGGTCGAGAAATCCGCGCTCTGGACTTGGGCGATGTACTCAGGCTCGGCGGCATCTAGATAATATGTCGGGCACTCATCAGCGAGCGACTTGGCGGGAATGTCGGCCTCTAGGCGCCCGCCGTCCCAGACCTGAACATTGCCAGTCTCAGTCATTACCCCGATATAGGCCGCGTTCAGCCCCCACTTGTGAAACACCGCCGCCACTTCGTCCTCGCGGCCTCTGTCCACCACCGCCAGCATCCGCTCCTGGCTCTCCGAAAGCAGCACCTCGTAGGCGTTCATTCCGGTCTCGCGGCGCGGCACTTTCTGGATATCAATCGTCATCCCCAGTGAACCCTTGGCGCTCATCTCGCTGGTGCCACACGTCAAACCCGCCGCGCCCATGTCCTGAATCCCCACAATCCCACCGGTCGCCAGCGCCTCCAGAGTGGCTTCAATCAGCAACTTCTCCATAAACGGATCGCCACACTGCACATTGGGCCGCTTGGCCTCGGACTCCTCCGAGAGCTCCACACTGGCAAAAGTGGCTCCGTGAATCCCATCACGCCCGGTTGCGGAGCCGACATAGAGCACCTGATTGCCAACTCCCTTAGCCTTCGCCGACGCAATCGCATCAAGCTTCACGATTCCGATGCTCATCGCATTGACCAGCGGGTTGCCGTTGTAGCACGGATCGAAGTAGATCTCGCCGCCCACCGTCGCGACGCCTACGCAATTTCCGTAGGAGCCCACACCAGAAACGACGTGCTCGAAGAGATAGCGGTTGCGGATCGCGGTGGCGTCGTTGCCCTCAATCGGACCGAATCTAAGGGAGTTTAAACTCGCCACCGGGCGAGCGCCCATGGTGAAGATATCGCGCAGGATTCCGCCCACACCCGTCGCGGCGCCCTGGAAAGGCTCAACCGCGCTCGGGTGGTTGTGGGACTCCATCTTAAAGACCACGCCCCAGCCGGTGTCGCCCAGAGGAACGCTGCCTGCGTTCTCTAGCTCGCCCGACTCTTGTGCTTTTTTATACTCGGAAAAGAGCTTCAGTACGGGGCGAGAGTACTTATAGCCACAGTGCTCACTCCACATCACGGCATACATTCCCAGCTCGGTGTAGGTGGGGACACGGCCTAGAACTTCTTGAATCTGTGCGTACTCCGACGCATTGACGCCCATCTCGCGGGCAACGGTCTCGGAAACGTGGGGATACTCAGGGGCATTGACAGGGGTTAACATAGCGCCTCTATTGTACCGTGGAAGCTTAGTAAGGTAATATTGCGTTACGGAAAAACCGACAATTATCTCCGACAACCGACTATGCTCTTGCCGCACTCCCTTAAAGTACTCTCTCTCAATAAGCTCGTAGAGAAAGCTCATACTCTCATGAATCAGGATGCGGGGGCAGCACTTGTACTTGCACAAGAGGCGGTCACCCAAGCACGCTCCGCCGCCGCACCACAGCTGCTCGCTAAAGCGCTCCGAGCTCAGGCAATGGCGCAGGGATCCACAGGCAATATCACCGCCGCGCAGTGCGATTTTGAGGAGGCACTCTCGCTTGCCCAGGAAAGCGAAGATCTCTATTTAGTAAGCCAGTGCTTGCACGGAAAAGCAGTCGCCTTAAAGCACCAAGGGGCCTACTCCGAGGCAATCGTGACAATGCACTCGGCAGTCGGGATCCTACGCACGATCAACAATCCCAAAGCACTTCAGAAGAGCTTGAATTCTCTTGCAGCATTTCATGGGAGCCTAAGCGACTACGGTGAAGCGATCATCTGCCTGACTGAGGCTCTCGAACTCGCGCGGGGCGACCACAACGACGAAGCGCAGATTCTGAGTAATATTGCAATGGTGCACCTTGAGTGCGGCCAGCTCAACGAAGCCCTGCGTCACTTTGAGAGATCGCTTGACTATGACGCGGCGCTGTCTCACGTGACCTACCGCTGTAATACGCTGATTAGTTACGCCCACACCCTCCGCGCCGCAGCAAGGCCCGACGAAGCAGCGACGGCGGCTCAGCAGGCTCTGGATATCGCCCACACCCAGCACAACAAACCCCTGGAAGCCGCAGCCTTGGTCGCTTTGGGGTGCTCACTCACCAACCCAGATTCGGCGGAGCAGACACTCCGGCAAGCCCAGCACCTCGCAGAAGAGCTGGGGCTACCTGAGCCGCTGCTCAGTGCCTACCAGGCGCTGGGTAACTTTCTGGTGGAGCAAGGCCGGAGCGCGGAAGGCTGCACCTGGCTACTCCAGGCACTACAGCAGGCTGAAGCGCACCACCGCCTCTTCGCGCAGAGCCGGATCCACCAAAAGCTCAGCGCCGCTTATCACGCTCAGGGGGATCTTCAAAAGGCACTCACGCACTACCAGAGATTCCACGA
>JANNDD010000519.1:0-25508 GCA_031387365.1 Armatimonas sp.
GGAATGGGAATGCTGTGGTCCGCGGTGGGGATTGGCGGCACGCTGGGGAGCTTTAGTACGGGCTGGCTCTCACGCTACCCTGCGGGCCGCACGATGGCATGCATCGCCTTGCTCTGGGGCCTCTTCCAGCTCGGCATGGCCTTTGCCCCCTCGCTGGGCTACGCGATTGCGGCGTTCTTCTTTGGCGGCATTGTCTGGGGGCCGTATCTGGCCATTGAGACAAGCTTCTTACAGCGCACGGTGGATAAGAGCGAGCACGGGACGTTTTTTGGAGTGCACACAGCCCTTCTCGCTCCGTCTATGCCGCTGGGGGCCGCGCTGGGCGGAGCGCTCCTGCTGCGCATCTCCCCCCAACAAGTACTTCTCAGTGTGGCTCTGGCCTGCTTGCTCGGAGGAGTCGTCGCGCTCTGCATTCCCGGCCTGCGGCAGCGCGAGGTGCGCTAGCTCCCCTCGATCCGTGCTACCAGTCCGCCCACCGCCGAGAACCCGGAGCCGCCAAAGGCCCAGAGAACACTCGGGAGCTTCTCATCAGGGATCAACCGGAAAAAGCCCATTGCTCCGACCAGACTATTAAGGCTCTCCCCCCGCACCAGCGGCTCCCAGCGCCCACTGGGCTCCCAGCGCCAGAGCCCATCCGAGGCGGCGATAAAGAGTGCACTCCCGACGGGGCGGATATCGTAAAAACGACGCACACCGTCGGGTTGCGCCAGCGGTGTGGGATTGAGCGCACCAGCACTCCAGCGATAAAGTGCCCCCGTGCTCGCAGAGTTCACCGCCACCAGCGCCTGCTGCGGCTGACCAGGCACCCCTTCAACGGCCACACAGGTCAGAAAACTCTCCGCTGCCTCAGGTAGGCTCGGCAGCGGAACGGAGACAAAGCCCTGCGATTGCGACTCAAAGTAGGCGAGCTGTCTTCCCAGAAACCAGCACAATCCAGCCCCCGAACGCGGCGACATACTGCCAAAAGCTCCCAAAGCCTCCAGGCTCTCTCGCCCAAAGAGGCGCGCCTTTCCGCTCCTGCGATCCAGCCACGCCAGCGCCGTGTCGCTCTGTCCCCAGACAGCGTTCTCGGTCACTAAAGTACAGGCCAGTGACGTATTCTCAACCGTGGCTTCCTCTGTCTGCTCCTGCCAGAGTCCCTGCTCGGGATCGAAGCGCCAGAGTCCCTCAAACGTACCAAGCCACCAGCTCCCTTCGGCATCCGAGGTGCAGGCCACAGGCAGAGACAGAAACCGGGCATCCGCCTGAAAGCCTGTCTGCGCCGTATCAGGCTTGCTCCAGGTCTTTGCCGCCCGGTCGTAGCGCCATGTCCCGTCCGTGCGCATCACCCAGAGAGCACTCCGAGTCGCCGCCACCAGAACGCCAGAAGATCGTGTCTGCGCTTCTTTTCCTTTAGGTAGCGCGATGTTTTCCCAGCGGTGGTTCTGCGGATCGTAGCCCAGCAGGCTGCTTGTGCAAGCCCAACCGATACCATCGGGCGATGTTACGACCCCAAAACCAAAGGGGGAGAAACCAAAAGCAAAACCCAAGTTCGACGAATCAAAGGCCTCGGACTCACTCCAGGCACTTTTCTGCGGGTTCCAGATCACCAGGTACTGTTTTCCGTCTGGCAGTCTCGCCGCAAACCACAAGACATCGGCTCCCGCTCCGAGGTAGTTTGGGGTCGGGCGGTTAGGCGGAAACTCCAGGCCCACGCGCTCCCACTCGCCTCGCGGTCTGCCATCCGCGCCCACGGCCAGAAACCAGAGAGTACTCTCGCTGCCTCGCCTCCAGAGTCCCTTGCTCGTCCCGCCCAGCGCCAGCGCACTGCGCGTATCCACCGCAACTTCCGTGTCAATAAGTGCCTGCTGTTTCTCGTCCCAGTGCCACAGCGTGTGCGACTGCCCCCCAGAGCGCCCCACCACAAAGCACGTTTTCGCGGGTCCCGCGACAGCGCCTTCCGTACCGGCAAAACGCAAGAGATCGTCCTTTGTGTCCAGAGGGATGACCCCCTCTTTGCTCAGGCGCAGGAGCCGTGATCCGCTTGCAGGCATCACCAGGGTGGTCTCGCCACCTAGGAGCTTACGAGTCCGAATCCGATGCCGCGCCCCCGCCATGCTCACGGGGAAGTGCTGGGCACTAGGGGCGTCTACCCGGCTCAGCGGCGGCGATACCGATATCACCCCGTTAGGCGTTGCAAAATTTTGTGCAGGCGGCAGGTCGCGGCGCAGTACCGAGACAAAGCCACCACGCTCTGCCAGCCAGACCGTGCCTGGGTCTTTCACGTCGCGCAATCCCCTTCGGCCAGGCTGCACACTGGGCTGGAGAAGCTCCAGGGGAATTTCCGTACTGTGTTCGGGCTGCTGCCAGCGCCAGAACCGCTGCCGTAGCCACTGGGACTGGTCAGTTCCCATTCCCATCATGTTTCCCATCATGCGGCCCCCTCGCATATTGGGCTGGTTGCTACGGAGCCGACAGACGAGCGCTGCCGCAACAGGATCCGGTAGAGTTTTCTCATCGGCGAGCGTAGGCGGTGGCCTCATCATGCCGAGACTCCCCACAGGAGCGTCGTTCCAGCTCACTTTCTGCCACTGCGTCGCCCCAGGAGCCAAGCAGTGAACCTCCGGCCCGAGGGGAGCCATGGGATTAAATCCGCCATTTTCTTGAGACGGCCCCAGGTGCCAGAGGGCTCCGTCGCGGGTTGCCACCAGCGAAGATGCCCGCACTTGATAGGGCTGCGAGGCATTGGGGAAGCTAGGAAGGGAGCCGCGCTTGCCCGTCTTGAGCGCCAGCGTCTCCAGCAAGGCAGTGTCGCCCCGGTTGCGCTCACGGGTCGCCACGGCCACGACTCCAGGGGTCAGCACAGTGCCACACGAGACGCTCCGGGCCGGGAGCCAGCGTCGCCACTGAGGCTCTAGTTCCTCGGTGCGCAAGGGTGCTCCCAGGAGCCCGATCTGTGTCCCTAGCCAGAGTGTCTCCCCGGTCATCGTGGCGAAGCGGGTTTCCAGCTCGGGATGATCGAACTGCACCGCCAGATCCCACTTTCCTGGCGTGAGCTCTCGCGTCTTACGATCAAAGACAAGAAATGGGGGCGCTCCCCCTTTTCGGCTATCGTTGAACCAGGGCACGAACGCTACCAGGGTCGGCCCCAGAACCAGCAAGTCCTCGCCGGTCGAGGTGGAGGAGAATGAGCTGTAGGCAGCCTTGTGCGGTGGAAGCGGAAAGCTTTCAAATCGATCTTTTATGGCATCGTAGCAGCAGAGGAGCCTGCCCCGCTCCTGTGTCACTATCACCGCAAAGGCTGCTTTCTCATCGGCGACAAGCTGCTGGAGCACGCCTGGTGGAACCCCGTCGCTACTGGTGTAGATCCGCACCAAGTTACGCTTGCAATCCACTCTTTTGATATCGCTCATCGCGCCTACCCACTCGATCCCTTCGGCAAAAGCGACAGCATGGACTTCATCCGCAGTAGGCGAGTAGAGCTTTAACCCGGGGCGATCCTCAATGAGACTATACCTCTGGCTTGCCAGGCGCTGGGTCAGGGGCGAGCTGGGACGCCAGGGCTTCTCAAGTGGCTTCTTTGGCGTGTAGACTTTTGGACCCGCTGTCTGCGTTTTTTGTGTCTGGGCATCTGCCTTATTGCCAAAACCAAAAGATAAAAAAGTCCCCGCGGTTAGCGCCAAAAACGTTCTACGTTGCATCTCTACTCCCTGAGCCTGTAAGGTTCCTAGATTTCTTAGACAAAAAAAATGCTGCCTGCCTTCACTGCGCTTCCTAGAGTACAATGCTCTCTATGAACGAGAAACTCTACGAGGCGACACCGCTCACTCAGGGAGACTTTACCACGGGGATTGAAGGCCCGGCCTGTGACCGTGAGGGCAATATCTACTGCGTGAGCTTCCGAGACAAGCGGGGAATTGCACGTGTCACCCCCGACGGCAAAGCGGAGCTATTTTTAACTCTACCGGAAAAAAGCGCGGGCAATGGGATTCGTTTCAATAAAGTGGGCGAGATGTTTATCGCCGATTACACGGATCATAATATCTTGCGCGTGGACATGACGACTCGCGCCATTAGTGTTTTTGCACACAATGACACAATGAACCAGCCCAATGATATTGCGATTACGGCAAATAGCATGCTCTACGCCAGCGATCCTCATTGGGGCAACAGCACCGGCCAGCTCTGGCGGATCACCAAAGAGGGCAAGACAATCCTTGAGGCCAGCGCGATGGGCACAACCAATGGAATCGAAGTGAGCCCCGATGGCAAGACGCTCTACGTGAACGAGAGTGTCCAGCGCACGATCTGGGCCTTTGAGATCGCTGCCGATGGTGCGCTGAAGAACAAGCGCCTCTTCAAGAAGTTTGATGACTACGGCTTCGATGGGATGCGCTGCGACATCGACGGGAATCTCTATGCCACACGTCATGGCAAGGGGACTGTGGTGAAGCTATCCCCCCGCGCGGAGGTGCTCCAGGAGATCAATGTGCTCGGCGAGCATCCCACCAATATCTGCTTTGGCGGTAAAGATGGCCGGACAGCCTATGTGACAGAGGCTAAAGCCATGCGCCTCGTACAGTTCCGTGTCGAGCGCCCCGGACTAGAGTGGCAGCGCTGGCGGCGCTAGTGGAGTCGCTTGATCTTTCGGAGGGCCGCGCCCTGAATCTCACAGGTGATCCGGTCACGCTCTGCCAGCAGGCTATAGTCAGAGACACCGATCTGGTACTCCCGGCGCTTTCCTCCGGAACGCTCCAGGGTAACATGGTAGGTTGTACTCACACCACCTTGCCCCCCACCGGAGATGCTCTGCCGCTTCCCCACGACCCGCGCCTCCACCTGCTCCACGGGGTGCCTGCAGACCAGGAGCCACTGCACCCACAGCGCAAGCCCAATGACCCCAACACCAATCACAATCCCGATTCCAACCTGGTTATCCATGCTCGTTTGACACAAACTAGGAATCCTAGTTGCAGAAAATGAACCAATCCCTATGAACCAGCTCATCGAGATTTGGCAGACAATGGCCTCGGCAAAAAAACATCAGGCAACGATGTGCTCTATCCCGTCGTGGCATGACGGGATATTTTATCATCCCTGCTCCTGGAGAGTTTGCTTAGTTGAGCTCGTGGCGATCGGTTTGCAGCTGTACCTGGCTTGTGTGGCGCACTTCGATACCACAAGCACGCAGTAGCCGCCCGACATAGCTCTCGTGGTAGCGCACCCCGTAGGCACGCTCAATCACGTCCGCAACACGACGGTAGGTCCAGATATCGTCGCTGTAGCCCCAAGAACAGGCGCCGCGTGACAGCAGAAGTGAGAGTTCCTGGCGCTGAATGGCCGTTAGGTGCGAGGGAGCCCCTGTGGGCTTTCGCCGACGAAGAACCTCCACAGCGCTCTCATCGGGAGCTTCACGGATACGTTTCACCCACTGGCTCACCGCGCCACAGGTGACACCAAGAGCTTCAGCGATATGCTTCTGCTTCCAGCCCTGCCGGTAGAGCTCCAACGCACGAAGCCGCCGCCCCTCTCGCCAGTCCGATGCCGAGTCCGAAATTTTTCTTGCCAAGCTCCCAGACGAAACCATACCACCAACTTTTGTCAATCCACTTGTTGTAATCATGCCGCTCTCTCTTTAACTTCTCTTGTTGAAGTAGTGCTTGCACAGAACACCTGTCGGAGAGCATCCCACGACCCCAGCTCGTCTCGTGCTCCCTCTAAATAATGAATGTTATACAGGGCACTCAAGGCCCCCAAACCCACACGCTGCGCCGCCGCCAGAGGCACGGCATACGCCATTTGTGCCGCTAGTCGCAGCAGTCCCCGCAGAAAGGCACCAGCCACTATGTGGGGCAGTGCCAGCCTAGCGAGAAATTTTGTCGCACGCTGTCGCGAGACATAGCTCTGGCGAATAACCTCCCAGGAGGCATCCCCCCGCTGTGCCCTAATCACATCAAGCCTGCCATACGCATGGGGCACCCTCAGCCACGACACAAATGTCCGTAGAGGCCGGTGCAGTGCCGCGAGCACGGGATCAAATCGAAAGTGAACACCGCACTCCCGCTCTAAGCGCGTCGCAAGCTCGACATCCTCCTGGCGGGTGAAGCCCTCATCGAAGCCCCCCACTGCCATCAGATACTCCCGCCGCACCGAAGCATTGCCCGTGTAGAAGTTATGGGGCCCGCACTCGTGCTCCGCCCAGATCCCGTTTTTCCAGGAGTCGTACTGTTTCTGGAGCATGGCATGCTCCCAGGCGATCCAGACCGGCTCGGAGGAGGCCCGCTTGGGATCAGGCGACATGGGGCCGATCAGGACGAGCTTCTTATTCTCTTCATGACGTCGAGCATGTGCCCGCAAGCACCCCGGCAGCGGCTCCACATCATCGTCTAGGAAGACAATCACCTCACCCTCCGCCTCGTGAATCCCTCGGTTTCGTGCCCGTGCGGGTCCGGCGTTCTCCTGGCGAACCAGGCGCAGCGTAAACGGCAGGCTTGCTGCCATCCAACCCGCGAGCAGTGCATCGGTGCCGTCCGTGGAGCCATCGGAGACCACCACGACCTCGAAGCCACCGGGGACGGGTTCTTGCGCCTTCAAAGCATTCAGGGTCACCTTCAGGCTGACACATCTATTGTAGGTAGGAATCACAACACTCAGAAATGGCATTCTTTTTTCGTCCCTAGTTGATGGCGGGAATCGCCTCAGGTTCACGGCATCCCGTCAGAACAGCGCGGTAGACCCGCTCCATCTGGGTACACATTTGCTTCGACGTATTCTCCTGCAGTACACGCTCCCGCGCCGCCGCCCCCATCTTCTGGCGCAGACCAGAGTCAAGAGCAAGAGTACGCAACGAGCGTGCCAGAGCGTCAATATCGTAAGGTTTTGTCAAGAAGCCCGTGATACCATCCGTGACGATCTCAGGGACGCCGCCATTGTTGTAGGCAACCACGGGTTTACCCAGAGCCATTGCCTCCAGATAGACCATTCCCAGAGGTTCCTCAAAACTCGGCATGGCATAGAGATCGAAGGCGTTCATCAGCCGTGGGATGTCTTGACGGAAGCCTGTAAAAGTCACTTTGTCGGTCATACCGTGTTGTGCGACGAGCTCCTCCAGCTCGGCACGAAAGCTCCCTCCCCCTGGATTGGCCCGGGAGTCGTCCTCACCCACAATCATCAGGTGCAGATTCGGCAGCTCAGGCAGAAGCTGGGCAGTGGCCTTGATCAGCTCTCTTTGACCTTTCCAGTAGAAGAGACGCGAGCACACCCCGATCAGCAGTGCATCAGGTGAGATATTGAACTCCTGGCGCACCTCGGCGGCATCACTGCGCGGCTCCCAGGTACCATTGTGGGTATCCAGTGCATTGACCACCGTGTGAACGCGCTCCGCAGAGACTCCGGCCTCAATCAGTGTGTGGGAGACAAACTCGGAGACCCCCACCACCGCATCGGCGTTGCGTAGTGCCCAGCGCACAGTCGGCTGGAGCCAGTCGGCGTAGCGGACATGCATATGGATCACGCTCCGTGCGCCCGTCAGCTTCGCCAGCAGAACCCCGTAAAAAGCATCGCGTGGCTTCTCGGTGCCGTGGATAATCTTGATCTTCTCCCGCTTGATATAGGCAGCAAGCGTCAGCAGATGCAGCGGAATCAGGGGTCCCTGTGTCACGGACTGCCAGACCTTCTCCAGCAGAGGGCGCCCAAAGACAGTCGGGCCAAACTCCGTGGGGCGCACGGCGAGATTCGGGATCTTTTTTAAGCGCTCCAGAACGGTCATTTCTCGATTGGCATCGCAGCGGTGATTGCAGGCCACGGAGACGTCTACTTTGTGGCGATCCAGGTGCTCCATGAGCTGGGCATGGATCGCGGAGTCGGCACCGTAGAAAGTCTGGGACTGGATAAACAAAATACGTTTCATACCCGCACCTCCGTCTCCAGGGTGCGAATCACGCGTGCGGGGTTTCCCCCCACCAGTGTGTGAGGCGCTACGTCGCGTGTGACGACCGCTCCGGCGGCGACCACGGCTCCCTTTCCCACGGTCACTCCAGGAAGAATCGTCGCGCCCAGACACAGCCAAGCTCCATCTTCGATTGTCACAGGTTTGGGCATCAGCGAGCCCGCCCGGTGACAGGGATCGCTTAGCTCATGGGTTCCCGTGATGATAGTCACGCCCGGTCCAAAGGTCACATTGTTGCCCACCCGCACGGGCGCACAGCAGTCAATGGAGCTCGGAGGGTAGATCAGACACTCGCGTCCAATCGTAAGATTGCGCACTGCTTGCCGTCCTCCGCGTAGCTGTAAAACGCCGCGCACCAGGGTCTTCGGGCCAATACTCACTCCCGCCCAGCAGTAGATAAGCCGCCGCCAGCGTCCGGACATGTCTTCGGGCAAGGGTCGTAGCAGGGTATTAGCGAGCACTAGCCGCCACGGCACCCAGGCTAGGCCAAGCTCATCGCCTAGGGCATCGAGTACCCGGTTTCGCCGGGGCTCTTGTTGTGAGATTGTTTTTTCCATTACTTATCGCTCTTCTCTAGGAACCGTATCAGCTTGGCGGGGACGCCTCCCACCAGCGCACAAGGCGGCACATCGCGGGTGACAACCGCTCCCGCAGCCACCACGGCGCCACGCCCGATCCGCACTCCCTTGAGCACGGTCACTCGTGCGCCCAGCCAGACATTGTCCTCCAGCACCACCGGCGCAGCGATTCCTGGCTTGGTGTGGTCATCCAGGCTGTGAAAGTCCGAGTCCATGATCAGGGAGTAGTTGCCAATCGCGCAGTTCTTCCCAATAGTCACCCGCTCCTGTGCGCCGATAGAGACCCCGGAGTTGATGTAGCAGCGCTCCCCGATCTCAATCGTGGCCCCCGGCCCGGCGGCCAGCTCAACCGGCAGGTGGGTGGCGCGAATCCGCACCCGCTCGCCCAGGCGCACATCGCCAATCACTTGCAAAGATCCCCAGACCCGGATCAATTTCCCACGTCGCGTGCAGCGGCGGGTTTTAAACAAGCTCGTCAAGACCACCCAGGCAGTCTGAAATTTTCCGATCATGCCGCGACCTTTTGTGCACTGTTGCCCAGAATGCGGGCGGGCACCCCAACAGCCGTCGCTCCCGCAGGGACATCTTTGAGCACCACGGCATTCGCCCCGATCTTAGCATCCGCTCCAACATGCACTTTCCCAAGAATCCGTGCGCCCGCTCCCACAAAAACACCATCGTCAATCACGGGAAACTCCGCCTCGCCGCGCATTCCTACCGTGATACCGGAGATAAAAGTCACATTGGCCCCAATCCGCTCCGCTGAGAGCACCGTGCCCACAGGATGCGGGATATAGAGGCCAGGCCCAATAGGCGTAGAGGGCGGCACATCCAGCCCATGCAGCGTGATATTGAGGCGAAAGAGCATGCCGGGCAACAGTGGCACGCGGCTCTTCCAGAGAGCATGGCTGATCCGGTAGAGCAGTGTCGCGCGAAGCCCGCAGTAGTGAAACACAAACGAGGCGCTTGGCTTGCTCTTCCAAACACGCGCCCACGCTTCGATATCGCTGTGAATCAGTTGTATCAGGGTCATAGTGAGAAAACCTTACAAGTTCCGTGCCAACATTAACCGCTTAATGTAAAGGCTCTGTGTTTTTTTATACCGCGCGGCGGAGGAGCATCCCACGCAGTGCCTTGAGCTCGGCGGGGCTCCAGCAGCGCAGGAGTACGCAGCCCGCCAGGTAGATGACCGCGCAAGGGACAGCTCCCCAGAGCCCCAGGCTTGAGCCCATGGAAAGCGAGAGGCCCACCAGCATGGGAATGGCGGCAAGGCCGTAGCGCACCAGCCGCGTTACCAGTGTAGGCTCGAAGAGGTCACCGGGCAGAGTACGCCAGTAGATAATCCCCAGATAAACCTCCACAATCACATCGGAGAGAATGGCTCCCAGCGCCGCGTTGCCCCAGAGCCGGTGCCCCCCCCAGGAAAAGAGAATACAGAGTGGGATTCCAAAGAGGCAGGCGATCACGGAGCTGCGGGTCTGCACGACCTGACGATCCATTGCCATCACCAGCAAGCCCAGTACTGCCGTGATGAAGTACAGGAGCATTCCAAAGCCCCCCACCGCCAGCACGGGTGCGGCACCTGCAAAGCTGGGGCCGTAGAGCAGACGGATAATCGGCCCGGACAGAAAGATCGCCGCGCCCGATATGGGCAATCCGACTAGCAACGTGACCTCAAGTGCCTTCTGAGCCAGCGCGGCAAATCCAGCACGGTCGTTTTGGTGATGAAGCCGGGAGAGAGTCGGTAGGAGTGCAAAGATCAGCGCCATGGGGAAGAACATCGCCGAGCCGACCAACTGAAACGCGACTTTGTACCAGCCCGCCTCTTGCTCCGTCGCGACGGCCCCTAGCACGATCGGGTCGGTCTGGCCGTAGAGTGTACGAAAGATCAGCAGCCCCATGAATGGCAGGCTCGCCACTGTCAGTGCCTTAAGATCCTCCCAGCGTGGCAGCGGCAGTGTCTTGAGCAAGTCGCGCAGGCCCACGGCATAGTACGAGAAAGTGAGCAGCCCGGAGAGAGCTGCCACCCCCGCGATAGCCCAGAGTGGTGCCTTAAAGTTGACCAGCAAGAAGACAGCGATCCCGTAGGCCACTTTATCCAGCAGGGTCGCTCGATTGTAACGCCCTAGCTCCTCACGTCCCTGGTAGATCGTCGTAAAGACATCGTTCAAGACAAAAACAACCATCCCGGGGACACTCACCAGTAGCAGGGTACGCATCTCTTGAGAGTAGCCCAGGCTCCAGGAAACCAAGTAGGCGACGGGTATGGTCAGAAGCCCCATCAGCAGCCGTAGAGTCAGCCCTGCCGCTAGCAACGGGCCTGCCTTGCTACGATCCCGCGCCACTTCCTTGACAATGACCTGCGACGTTCCAAGTGTCACAAAGACTCCCAGAATCATTACCCAGCTTGCGATAATCCCCACTTTGCCCGTTCCAGAAGGCCCCAGATAGCGTGGCAGATAGAGATTGACCAGAAACGCCATCCCAAATGTCAGGAGCTGAGTGACCAGTGTCCCCACCACGTTTTTTGTGACGCGCTGATTCTGTACACTCATGGCATCCTCCGTGACTGCTGACGAGGGCGCTCCTGCCGGGTGGGGCGCTCGTGGACACCGGGGCGGCGGCGCCGTTTCTCGGGGTCATTGAGAGACAGGGCATTGGGTGCCAGCCCGGACATCGCTCCCACCCAGATTGCCACAAAGATCATGTCGCGGAAGTTGGAGAGCTGAAGATCCAGCAGGCCAAAGACCAGCAGCAAAACCACGAGAATTAGCGTGTAGAGCGCCACGGCCCGAGGATACAGATTGCTCTCAGAAGCGGCCTTTCGCTTTGCCTCACTCTCTTTGTAGCGGATCACACGGCAGGCATACACCAGGGTCGCACAGACCATTCCCCAGAACGCTAAAAAACCCAGTGTCCCCAGGCGCATCCAGACCCAGAGGATCTGATTGTGCGGCAGCAGGTTATACCAGGGATAGATATCCTTGATCATGTCTAGGTTGCCACCCGGGGTGAGAAAGCGCTTGCCGTAGCCGTAGCCAATAAACTGAGTCGTGCTGGTAGCGCGCACCGTCAGCATCAGGTCGTAGTTCTCGATCTTGCGGTACTGGTCTGAGTCCGAGTCGCGCTGGCTGGGAGCGATGGCGGACTGAATCGCACGGGCAGGCCCGCCCAGGGCTCCACTGCTGTTGCGAAAGGCCAGGAAGTACGGAGGGAAGACCGCCGCCAGAACGACGATAAAACTCAGCACTCCTTTTCGTGCCTTGGGAAAGCCCTGGTAGGCGGCCAGCAACAAGACAGGAAGCACAATGGTCACCGCCGCGTAGGCGGTCCGTCGGTTGGTGGTCAGATTGGCGAAAATAATCAGAGGGAGCAGAGCCCACATCAGCATCTGGAGCTTTGGCAGGAGTCGGGAGAATGAGAGAGTCGCCAGCAGCATCACAAAGGCCATGAAGAAGAAGGCTTCCTCATGCGAGCCAACCCCCTGCTCCTGAATCTCGCCGTGAAAGATCGTAAAGTGCCGCCAGATATAGTTGCAGGCTTTGAATCCAATACACAACACCGTCAGCCAGATCAGCGGTGCCGCGTGTTTTTCGTTGCGCACCGCATTGACTGCCAGAAAGTAGGCGACTCCAAAATAGAGCTGTGCACGCACTTCCTGGAGCGCCTCATTGAAGTTCCCTCCCGTCGTCATGCCGTTAAGCCAGCCCACGGCGACGAACCCCAGATACACTAGAATCGGCCAGAAGAGCGAGCCGCAGCGCATCGTGGTCTGCTGACGGGTGGCAAAGCGCAGTAACATCACCGCAGAAAAGATAATCAGTACCAGCTCGAAGTAGTTAATCGGAACGGCATGCGGGTTGCTTCCCAGGCACTTCTCAAACATCGTGTTGATGTTCCAGAAAAAAGGAACCGCGTCTGTGATGCCCGAGCCATCTTCGATTTGTTTGAAGATCTCAAAAAGACAGGCCGCACTCAGAATCCCGTAGAGCGACAGGCGGGGAAAGTACCAGAAGACCGCGGGCAGCAGAGTCACGGTCAAGAGCAAGATCGGCAGCAGAAGTGTTGTGGGTTGCACGAGGACATACAAGAGCCCGGCGGCAAGCGCGAGCAGCCCGGCAACGGCTCCTAGGATCGTTTGTTGTCGCTGCTGCCGTAACGTCGCCGCACGCAGGCTCAGGACACCCGAGGCCGCGAATCCTTGCTCCCGTCGCCGACGCCCTCGCTCAGCCACGCTACTTGCCCCCGATCCGCACGAGTGTGGCGGAGTACGGAGGAAGGCTCAGGCTCACCTGCCCCGCACTCAGAGTGGCTCCCGCCAGCGCCGTGACCTGGCTAGGCTTCTCCGCAGAGAAGCGCCAGAGCTTTGCCGATTCCCCTGCATGCCCCTTGATACTCAGCGGCACCGTAATGCTCGCCTTGGGGGTTTTGTTGATGAGCACAACGGTAAGTGCGCCCGTCTTACTATCTATTGCCGAGAACACTGCCAGACGCTCGCTGTTGGTAGAGGTGTTTCTGCAGGCGGTATCCCCAAAGCCAGCAACGCCCGGTGCGGGTCGGCAAAAAAGCTGAAAGGCAGCAGCAGCCGGGGTGAGCGGCTTGGGTCGGGTCCAGAAGAACGCCAGGTCCACTCCCTCACGTCCAAAGACACCCAGTGCTTCGGCGGCGGCCAGCCCACCGCTAATATCGCCCTCGGCTCCGAAGCTCCACTCCCCAATAGCGAGCTTCGTCCCTGGGTAGCACTGCGCGATCCAGTCTTTCATCCGGGGAATGAGCTTCACCTCCGGGCCATCGCCCGTATTGGCAATCCAGGACTCATCCCGGTAGGTCTTATCCCAGAGGCTACGCACCGAGCGAATTCGGAGGGCACGCATCGCAGGGTCTCGGGCATCACTATAGACATTCTCCGCCTGCGGATAGTAGTGGATATCCAGCACATCCAAAGTTCGCCTGCCCCGCTTGGCATCCTGCGCCTGGGTCTGTTTCAGGAACCAGGGAATAAAGGGCATGCCATCGTGAGCGCGGCGATCCTCTGATGTGCGGAAGTCATCGCCCCCTCGGTCTAGTGCGGAGTAAAAGAAGCTTGTCCATCCCGAGACAGTTGGCCCCGCCACCAGTGCTCCTCGGTCAACGTCTTTGACAGCCGTGGCATACTCCGTGAAATTCTTGAGCATGTCGTCGTAGCCCATCTGCGCCGGATGTACATCCCTGTGCGTGAAAGACCAGAGATCAGGCTCATTGTCCATCGCGTAGAACTTCACTCCGCTGCCCACACTATTGCCATGGGTCTTGACCAGATGGTTGACCCACTCATCCTGGTAGACCATCTCCCCCGGCTTGGGGCTCACTTCAAAGCCTCGACCTTTACGGGCCACGGAGCGGACACTAGTGCGCTTGCGGTTCGCCGTGGGATCGTAGCCCGCGATGGGGCCGTCGCAGCCAGAGACACCCGGGCCGGTCTTCCAGGGCACGTTTTCAGACTTCACCTGAATGTCGCCCGTGCGTGCCACCCAGCCCAGAGTGGGGACACTCATGTAGCTGTCAATGCCTAGCTCCCGGTTGTTTTTAATAAACTCATCGGCGCCCGCCCCAGGCGTCGTGTGGGGTTTATCGCCCGCGTGGCTGCGAAACTCCCAGTCGCTCCCCGAGTTCCAGAAGTTACTGACCCAGTTATGGCGGGAGTTCGGGTTGCCCCCCCAGCGGTTTATAGTCGCCCCCAGCGACTCAAGCTCCTGCTTGCTCGCATGAGCCACCCCGTAGATATACTTGCTAATCGGATGCTTCCCCGCCTGTGCATCCACATTAACAGGAATGTTGTACGACTTGGGCGCTTCGGGCAGGCTGGTATCGGGCATCAGGAAAATATCATCGAAGCCCACCTCACCGGTCGCTGTCGGCACGGCGCACTGGAGAACCACACCACTGAGCTTATCTCCCCAGCCGACACCCAGAGCCTTGAGAGGCAAGGAGATCTTCTGCCAGCCGGGCTTGAGCCCCGCGACCCCATTCACCACGTAGCTAGTGAGCGTGAGCTGACGGCGCGGCTTACCAAACTCATCGAAGACAGTGGCCATGACGGTCTCAGAAGCGCCCTTGAAGAGAAACTCCAGCGCCCCGTAGCCATCCGCGGGGAAGGCAGTGTGGTGGAAGTAGACTCCGTCGCTGCCCTTCAGAGTCATCGCGATCCCGTTGATACCGTTGGCCGCCATCGCCGCCGATGCCTTCTCATGAGTCGCCCAAGACCAGTCATCCCAGCCCTCGCCGGTTCCATCTCTGTAGACCACAATCGGCTCGTCGGCGCGCTCAGTGGGAGGCACGGGAACCATGCCCTTGGGCCCGACTCCGGTCGTGACAGCGATGCTCTTGACCAGGCCCTTTGCGGTTTCTCGCAGCCCCCCGCTCTCGCGCACTTTCTTGACACCCCAGGCTCCTGCAAGCAGAGCAACACTGCCCACGCTCCCCAGGAGGGCGAAGAGAATACGCTCTTTGCGGAGGCGTTTTTTCTGATCCGCTTCTCGACGGCGACGGCCCGCACGCACTTGGGCACGGCGGCGTCTCTCATCCTCACTTAGTTCTTTTACAGGCGTTGCAGACATATTTAATATCATTCTCTTCTACCTAGCAGACCGAAGTACTACCGACTTTTCGAATAGAAATATAGCACCATCAAGACGACCCATCCCCCCAGTAGCACTCCGTGTTTCAGCTGCCACCGGGGTACAAATATCCCCATGAGAACCGTCATAAAGACGATTCCAATGACCATATTCATGCGGCGTCCTCCAGAGGTCGCTTAGGCTCATCCGCCATAGGGCTTCGCTCCGTCCGAACCCACTCAAGTGGCTCATTAGCCTTCGTCTTGCCTTGTTTGAGCCGTACCAGAACGTAGAGCGCAAACTTCCAGAGGGCATAGAAGGGAGCCCGAATCAGGGCGCTATAGACCTCACGGCGTGCCCCAGCAACCCGGAGCCCCCCGAAGATATAGGCCGCGTAGAGCACCAGAGAGAGCGGAACCAGCAGTGTCCAAACCGGGATCAGTACCCCCATAGTGAAACAGAGAGCCGTCAGCCCCAGCCAGGCCGCATGAAACGCCGCAAGCTCAGCGAGCGGCGGAACCACTAGGTCGAGCGCGGCATCTACCAGCCGTGAGTCGCCCCGCTTCATCCCGGCCCAAAAGAGCTGAGGAGCACGCTCACGCAGCAGACGGTAGCGGCCCCGCTCCCAGCGTGCTCGCTGGGACGCAGCCTGCTGGCTAGTATTGGGCATCTGGGCGCGAACCAGCGCCTCCGGAGAGTAGCCGACAATAATGTCCTTCTCCAGAAGCAGATCCAGGCCGTAGTCAATATCCTCCGTAATGCTATTGCCACTCCAGGGAACAGCCTCCAGAACGGCGCGGGTGAAGCCCATACCATTTCCCTTGAGCCCGACCGTAAATCCCTGAACACTGCGGCCCAGAGGCTTGACATGGTTGACGAGCTCAAAAGCGCCTTCCATCAGAGCAGCGCGCCAGGACTCTCCGCCATTGAGAACACCGTAGCGCCCCTGAAGTACCCGTGTGTGGGTTGCCCTGCTCTCTGGTGCGACACCCGCAAAGAGTTCGCCTGTCAGTACCGCAAGAAAATCCGGGGCGGCCTTGGTATCCGCATCCACCACCACCACGGCATCCGGCTTTTCATCGCGTGCCCAGAGCTGCGCAATCCCCCACTCCAGCGCGTAGCCCTTCCCTCGGCGCTCCAGATCCAAGCGCTCTAGCACCGTCGCTCCGCACTCACGTGCCAGAGAAGCGGTCGTATCGGAGCAGTTGTCGGCGATCACAACCAGCTCAAAGCTCTCGCGGGGGTAGCTCTGCGCACACAGACTCGCTAGGGTGGGCTGAATTACAAGCTCCTCATTGTGCGCAGGAATGACCACGATCAGCTTGGGCGGACACTGCCCCCACACAACCTGCTGCATGGGTTTACGGCGAAGCGCCGCACGCACCATCAGGCCCGCCAGGTAGCAGGTGCTGCCCAGAGTGGCGGTGCCCAGCACCATCCAGGCAGTCAAGCACGTGTACGTAAACGCCGAGTACAGCTCACTCATCAAGATTCCCTACGCCACCTTCCGGAAGAACTGCTGGATCTTCGTGGGTACCGACGACTTCATACGATTGAGGACCACTCCCAGCACACGGCGGCGCCCCAGGCGGTCCACAGCCTGCTGCACGACATCTTTCGGAGTCGCCCCCGCACAGACCACCAGCATGACTTTATCCAAGTGCTCCGCGATGGGAAGTGCATTACCCGTCGAGACAGCCGGCAAGTCCACAATCACGGTGTCGTAGATCTCACGGACGGCGGCAATGACCTCCGTGACAGCCGGGGACCGGGCGGCCTTGTTGGGGTTGCGGGGAAGCCTGCCCGCAGGCATGACCGCAAGATCCCCACAGTCGGAGAGCTGGAGCGTGCGGATGATATAGTCGCGGCCCTCCAGAACATCCACGATGCCTTTTTCAGTGCGAATGCCCATCCGGCGGCAGATCTCGTTGTCGCCCAACCCAAAGTCAATCAGGCAGACCTTGCGCCCCGTGTTGCGAGCGATACTGAAGGCCAGGTGCATGGCAACGGTAGTCTTTCCCTCACCAGGAACCGCACTCGTGATCCCAAAGACACTATCCGTGTCTAGCATCGGATCATCGAGGTGCTCGGCGGCCTGATCCCAGTGGCTGGCATTGGTGCCCTCAGCGAGCTGCCACTCCATGGCCGCATGAAGCTGTGCAAAGTCCGCATCAGAGCGCTCGATGGCGATATGGACGCGGCGGAGTGCCTCCGCAGGGACAAGGGTCACGGCGGGTGTGGAGGAGATCCGATCCAGCGATGTGGTATCCAGCTGCTCCTCAGTGTGAAGATGGTTTGTGGGTGGAATGTGGTTTGTTTCCGGGTTTCGGGTAATCACGTGTGTTTTCCTTAGCTCATTTCCCTAGCTATCGTGGGGCGAGAGCAGCCCCTTGGGCGCACCGCGCCGCCTTGGCTTGCCGCCGATACTCTTGCCTGATAAGACTGCACGGGTCTCGGGTAGACCGGTCAGTACAGGGATGTCCAGCGCCTGCTCGATATCTGTCTCGTAGCGAATAGTGGGGTCGGACCACTCGCGCAGTGCCACCATGAGAGCCGCGACAATTGCGCCCAGAATCAAGCTCACCAGCCCGAGGGTGATGCGCTTTTTCGGACCCGCGAGGCTGACAGCATAGACCTCACCGACCGTCTTGAGGGTCTGGCTCGCTTCTTTTTTCTCCATGCTGGCCTGCTGCTCCGCACTGGTGTAGGCATCGCTCAGCTTTCCACGGTGGTTCTGCTCCTGGTTCACCTTGAGATCAAGGTTCTCCATCTCTTTCTGAAGTGCAGGAAGATTGCGTAGCTTTTTATTTTCCATCGCAAGCTGTGCCGTCAGGTCCGTGATCTCTAGCTTAGCCGTTTTCGCCGTGAGCTTGGACTGGCTTGCCTCATCTATAAGTGCCCCGTAGCGCGGGTTGAGCTCGCGCTTCGAGGTGCCGCCATTGCGCTGCTTCTCACGCCGCTCTTTAGCAACCGCAAGCTGCGCCTGGTCAATCTGCCGATCCAGGGCGCGCACAGCATCACTGTCTTTTCGCATCGCGCCTTCCCCCGCAGTAATCTGGGAGCGGCGATCCTGCAGGTCGTTGAGGCGCTTCAGGGCGGGGCTGTCTCCCAGGACAACCAGCGGACTGGTGTCCGTCGTGATGTACTTATTCTCCCCTCGGATGCGAGGCTCCACCTGTGAGATGCGCTCCCCTCCCTCGACAATCATAAGCTTCGCACGGCGCAGGCGCTCTTCCAGATAGCCAATACGATCCATCAGAACATTGTGGGTATCGGGGCCGACCTGCGGGTGCTTCTTGCGAAACTGCTCACGTGCCACCATCGCCTGCTGGACTAGTGTCTCCGCCCTTGTGAGCTGCTCTTTTAGAATCTCCGCACGATCTGTCGAGGCCTGCTGGTTAGTGCGTGCCTGCGCGGCGATGTACTGCTCCTGAACCGCCTGGACGAGCTTTTTACACTCGTCGCTCTCGTCCCAGTTCAGGCTAATCGTAAAGAGATTATCGCCATCCGCCTTCGCAGAGGTAGAGCCCAGGAACTTCTCCACGCGCTTGTCGTTCACGCCCGGAGCTAGAGAAACAGGAGGGGTGAGCGCCGCACGCTGAAAGACATCGTCCACGAAGCCGCCCTGTTTCACATCTCTGAGTAGAGTGTTCAGTTGAGCGACATTCACGTCTGATGCGGTCTTCCAGCCCGCTTGATCCAGATCAGCTCCCATCCTGCCACGAAGAATCTTCGCTTCCTGCGCCACACTCACCGCAGCCGTGGCGGTGTAGCCCTGGGAGCGGAAGATCAGCAACAAGGCGACGGGAATGGCGACGCAGAGAATGGTGATCAGAACCATATTCCGGTTCCGAAACAGCGCGTCTACCACGCGATAGAGTACATTCGTCCGACGATACATAGTTATTTAGCCACCTGACGGATTAGCAAAAAGGTCGAGAGACCCAGTGTCAGCTCATTGAACCCAAAGCGAAAACCACCGGACCGACGGCCCTTGAGCGGAACTTCGAGGATATCTCCGGGCCGGAGCAGCGCGTTGAGCTTGGCCACTTCGTCCGCATCGCGCCCCTGGGCAGTTGAGTTCTTGAGAATCTTCTCCAGATTGACGGTTTTACGGATCGGTGTTCCATTGGGAGCGACTCGGATAATGCCCGCGTTTTTAAGGTCACCTTCCTGCGAGACTCCCCCCGACTGCTGGATTGCCCAGTAAAGCGTAGGCTGGATATTGTCGGGAATATCTAAAGCGCCGGGCTTCAGCACACCCCCGCCACTCAGAAAGACCTGCCGCAGATTGGCGGGAATGGTGAGCGTGTCACCAGGGCCAAGCTGCAGGTCGTGGGGGATCTTATCCGGGTTGCTCAGGTCAACAAGGATGGGAGTGCCACCGGAGCCGCGCCGTAGGGTCGCACGGGAGAGAGCGGCTTTGGGGCTGCTGCCCCCCGCAGCGATCAGAGCAGCCAGAGGCGAGCCATCGCGCGGACAGATCACGTAGCCGGGCTTACCCACCTCGCCGAGGACGTTTACCATGGTCTCGCTCTTATTGCGCTCCTGAATGACCAGCAGGTCGCCGTCCTCAAGCACGTAGTTCAGGGCCGGGTCACTGAATACCTTAATGGGATCAACGTTAAGTGTTGTCAGCCCACCTCGGCGCACCAGCCGCATGGTCACTAGCTCCGGCTCGACGGTCAACCCCTTGGAGTCTGAGAGTAGGCTTAGTACGCGCCAGTCATCGCCGAGCTCCCGCTTGCCTGGTTCCTTCACCGGTCCAAGAATAGAGACACTGCCCATCTGGCGCTTAACCACAGAGACCAGCACCTGGGGATTGACGATCTGGCGCTTGAGGCCAATTTCGAGCTTGCTCTTAACCTGCTGGAGGGTATTTCCCGCAATCTCCAGCTCCCCTACGTAGGGATAGATCATGGTTCCGTCCGGCGCAACAGTAATGGCCTGGGTAAGCTCGGGGCGGCCCATCACTTTAATCTCCAGCGAGTCGCCACAGCGCACTTTATAACGCGTCGGCAGTGCCGGAGCGGCCTCCGTCGGGGAGGGTAAGATCAAGGGGCGCTCCTGAGCGGCGGGCACGGCGACGCGGCGGTTTTGCTGCCCCAGCACAAGCGATACCAAGATGCCTCCGGGAACCGGCCCCAGCGCCCAGGCACTCTGGCTCAGCGCGACACATCCTAGCATCCCCAAAATATTTCGTACTTGCTTCGTTCTCATTTTCATTGCTCCCCTTCTCCCGTCTTAAGTGAATTGCCCCACAAGAGCACTTATAGTGCTAAAGCAATCCCTGTGCCAATTAGCTCCCCACTAGAATAATTTTCTAAATTTCCCACAACACCCATTCCCTACTCTCCGAAGATCGGAAGACACCCCCACTTCTTTGCAGATCTATTTAAGGCATTTATGCATTAAAATCGAAAAAACCAGTATAAATAGCACCCTTGCAAGCAATATTGACAGGGTCTTCCACCTGATACATATTACTTATACGCAAGTTACAGCCAGTTATCGTTCCCCTTTCTTCATCCCTAAAATTACCAGTTTTCCCTCCTCCCTCTCACTCAGGCACATTTTTGGTAGGGCTTTAGTTTCATCAACGTAAATTCGCAGAAATTCACGGGAGCGAAATTAAGAAGAATGGTCAAGTCATCCACACTACTAGAGATTCCCCTTCGGGGAGAACGCCAGCACTCCGAGCCGTTGCGACGGGCTTTTGATATTGCGGTGGCTGCCACAGCACTAGCGGTGCTCGCGCCGGTTCTAGCCACTGTCGCCGTGCTCATCTGGTCAGAGGATCGGGGATCGATTCTATTTCATCAGGAGCGTGTCGGGCAGAATGGGAAGCGCTTTGCCTTCTACAAGTTCCGCAGTATGGTAGCCAATGCGGAGGCGCTCAAGGAGAGCCTCAGTACAAAGAACGAGGCCAGCGGCCCGATCTTCAAGATGCAGCACGATCCGCGTATCACCCGAATCGGCAGAGTCCTGCGGCGCTACTCCCTCGATGAGCTGCCCCAGCTCTGGAATGTCCTCAAAGGCGATATGAGCCTGGTCGGGCCACGCCCTCATCTTCCCCGCGAGATCGAGAGCTGCCCGGACTATCCTCTGGAGCGGCTCAGTGTCCCGCCGGGCTTGATCTGCCTGCGCGAAGTGTCCGGGCGCTCCCGCCTGACTTTCGAGGAGTGGATCGCTCTGGATCTCGAGTATGTGCGCAAGCGCTCGTTCTTGCTCAACCTCTCTATCTTGTTGCGTGCGCTGCCTGCGGTTCTACGCGGCGATGGTGCCTATTAATTTTTAGCGCTTTAACCACCCTTCGGCACAGAATCTGCTTTTGCTTTTTCCAGAGTGCTTTTTTTCGGAGAACTATGAAGATGTCGCGTATTGATGGACAAGTAATAATCAGCAACACACGTTTTGATAATGTCAGCATGGCGGAGGCAGTCGAGCGCATCCTGCAGCTTGTTCACAAAGCGGATACTCCCCAGCATGTCTGTACAGGCAACGTGGATCACTTAGCCCTGCTCAAAGAGGATGCGGAGTTTAGAGCGATCTACGCGAGCGCCGCCCTTGTCTTGGCCGACGGGATGCCGATTGTCTGGCTCTCGCGCCTCCGCCCTGACACCGCGAACCTGGTTGAGCGTGTGGCAGGCAGTGACTTGCTGCTTGAGCTCTGCCGCGCCTCAGCCTGGACGGGTCTGAAGCTCTTCTTTCTGGGAGGGATGCCCGGTGCGGCAGACGCCGCCAAGTCCATTCTCGAAGAGCGCTTTCCGGGGGTGCAGATCTGCGGAACGTACTGCCCGCCCAAAGAGGCCTTTGAGACACCTGAGGAACAAGAGAAAATCGCCAAGATTCTGCGCGCCAAAAACCCCGATGTTTTACTAGTTGGTCTGGGTGCCCCTAAGCAAGAGAAGTGGATCGCCCGACATAAGATGCAGTTAGGCGTCCCCGTGAGTATCGGAATCGGGGGGAGCTTTGAGATGGCTGCTGGGATGATCTCCCGAGCGCCACGGCTGGTTCAGCGCACGGGAATGGAGTGGGCGTGGCGTCTTCTTCAGGATCCCAAGCGGCTCTATAAGCGCTATATCTGCCGGGATCTCCCTCTGCTAGTCGGCCTGGTAAACGAGGCACTGAAAGTACTCATGGGGCAGCAACCGTCACGACCGCGACCACTGATCGAGGAGCCACACTCCACGGCGGATGGTTCAAAACTAAATATCACGACGGCTCCCGTGCGACCAACGGAGCCCACCGAAGCACGTCTTCGAAAATAAAAAAGTTTTAGGGAACACACGTAATGAACGCCTCAAAAAAGATTGTCGTCACGACAACTGTAGATCTAGACGACCTGGAATACCCCATTGGCGACATCAATGAGACGGCGGCCACTCATGCCCGTGCGATTACCAACGACCGCCAGATGATGATCCGCACCAGCCGCGGTAAGATCATCTGCCGCGAGATCGCCCCCAATACCTACCTGGGTCTCACGGCGGAGCGCCGCCGCATGAGCCTTCTGCAGATAGACGAGAATGTCTTTATCTTTGCTCCTGCCCGGCTCCCCAAGCACCGCCTGGAGCACCTGATCACGCACCTACTCACCCGCTACGGTATCGGCGGCGCGCACCCCCAAGAGCCCGCTGCGGCGTTTGAGAACTTCACCGGCACACCTCCGCGGGCTTGAGGAGCGCGCAATGCCCGCGACACTAAAGATCGGCTTCGCCCTAGAGCACTCCCTGGGACACACCACCCATGCGAGAAATCTACAGGCAGCCCTCGCCGCCGACTCGCTAATCCAGCCGCAGCTCGTTGAGCTACCGTTCCACAACACCCCGGGGGCCTGGGCAAGGCTTCCTGGGGTTCGCTCCAACTGGTCTCTCAGAGCCTCGTTAGGTGCCTATTTTGGCCTGCGCGGCCAACATTTAGACGCGCTGTTTTTCCATACCCAGGTCACGGCCTTGCTCTCGGCGGGCCTGCTCCGGCAAACACCGGGCCTGATCTCGCTGGATGCCACGCCCGTACAGTACGACCGGCTTGGTGCGCACTACGGTCACACGCCTGGCAATGGAAAGCTTGAGAGCCTCAAGGCACGGCTCAACCAGCGGGCTTTTACGGCGGCGCGGGGCCTGATCACCTGGAGCCAGTGGACAAAAGACTCGCTGATTGCCGACTACGGGGTTCCCGCCGACAAAATCCATGTCATTGCGCCCGGCGTTGATATCGCCGCCTGGGATGCGGCGCGTGCGTTGCGCAAGCCCCGCAGCTCTGATTCCCCTCTGAACCTGCTGTTTGTCGGCGGCGATTTTGTGCGTAAGGGCGGCGACACGCTACTAGCGGCATTTGAGCGCCTCCCCAAGCCCATTCGGCAAAAAGCGCATCTGCACTTGGTGACCCAGGCCACAGATATTACGCCCCAGGCAAATATCACCGTGCATAATGGCGTGACCCCCAACTCGGAGCGCCTACGCACGCTCTTTGCCGAGGCGGATCTCTTTGTCTTCCCCACCCGCGCGGACTGCCTACCGCAGGCCGTGCTAGAGGCGCTGGCCGCTAGCTTGCCCGTGATCACAACTGCCGTCGGTGCTCTGCCCGAGGTCGTTCTTGAGAACGAGACCGGCAAGCTCGTGCCCGTGGGCGATGAGGCAGCGCTCACCGCTGCTCTGGAACACCTCCTCGCCGACCACGCGCTCCGGCTGCGCCTCGGGGACAACGCCCGCCAGGAGGCGCTCTCCCGCTTTGATGCCGCCGTGAACTACCCGCGCATCCTCGCCCGCCTGAAAGGGCTGACCCAAAAATGAAGACTCTGCTCCTGATCCCCAGCTACCGCAAAGAGAACCTCGCCGGGGCCATCGCTGCCGACACGCACCCTACTATGGACTACGATGCCCTGACCGCCGGGCTAGAAGCGCGTGGCACCTGCGCGGAGCTCTACGACTACCGGGCGCTGGAGGCCGACCCCGATCCACTGGTGCGGCTGGCACGCAAGGCGTTCGGCAAGGATATCGCGGTGGCGGTGGCGGGCTGGCGGCGGCGCAAACACTACACGACTCTCTTTACCAATGGAGAGAATATTGGGATTTTTTTAGCGCTCCTGCTGCGGCTCTCGGGCAAGAAGCGCCCCGGCCATGTCACGATTGGGCACCGGCTCTCGACGGGTAAGAAGGCACTTTTCTTTGGAACGCTGAAGCTCTGGCGAGAGATGGACACGATCTTTGTCTACGCCACCACACAGCGCGTACAGGGCGAGAAGGCTCTGGGGATTCCGGCGGAGCGCCTGCGCCTGATCCCCTTCCATGCCGATGCGAACTTCTGGCGGCCCCGCCCCGAAGTGGCCGAGGTCACGCAGCAGGTCAGCGCCGCCGGGCTGGAGTGGCGCGACTATCCAACCCTGCTCGCCGCCGCCGAGCGCCTGCCGGACACGCAGTTCCCCCTAGCCGCCGCCTCGCCCTGGTCGAAGCACACCAACGAGACCCAGAAGCGCACCATGCCCGCCAATGTCTCGGCGCAACGCTACGAGTACAGCGCACTCCGCACGCTCTACGCCTCCTCGGCGATTGTTGCGGTGCCCCTCTACGAGAATGACTTTCAGGCGGGAATCACCGCGATCTTAGAGGCAATGGCCTGCGGGAAAGCCGTCGTTGTCAGCCGCACGGAGGGACAGACCGATGCGATTTGCGATGGCGAGAACGGTCTCTATGTGCCCGTCGGCGATCCCGGTGCCTGGGAGACAGCCATCCGCCTCCTACAAAACGATCCGGCACTGCGCCAGAAGCTTGGCAGCAATGCGCGTGTTTGGGTCGAAAAACATGCCAGCCTGGACCGCTGGGTGGACAATCTCTGCGCAGCGATCCTGCAAGCGGAGGATTTCCATCCCCACCAAAATACGATACCATAGGGGCCATGGGACGCTCCAAGATAGTCTTTCTGGCTCTGCTAGCAAGTAGTTTTTTCTTGCCGGGTTGCGGTGGACGTGGCTCGGGCGAGGATTTTGTGACATCACGCTCCGAGACAAGTCTCGACCCAGATGCCCCCCTGCTTGCCGCACGTGAGGTAGCGAGCTACACGGTTCCCCTCGATGTGGCCCGCTCTTTTGACAGCACCCTTCGCACTGTCCGCCGCTCCTATCCTGAGCTTGAGACGATCCACGCCGCCTCCACCTACAATCCTCACGAGATCCACTTCGCGCTCGGCAGTGATGCCCCCTGGCTCGCCCGATGGAAAGCGGGGAACCTGAACACGGGTGTTGCGGAGCTGGACGCTCTGCTAAAGGACTTCGGTGCGAGTAAAGTCGCTTTTTTGCGCGACGATGGCGATCAGAGCTGGTTTAACGTGACTTTTGACACCTACCTGCGTGCCCACCGCGCCGCCGGACTCTTCATTGGCCTAAGCACCTCACTACGGATCGCGAGC
>JANNDD010000687.1:0-1394 GCA_031387365.1 Armatimonas sp.
GCTTCCTCACCCGAATAGAGGTGCAGGTAGCCGCCGATGCCGTGTCCGCCGCGCTGGAATGCCCGCAGACACTCCTCTTCAAACTCGCGGATATGCACCATTTGCTCATAGAATCGGCGGTACTTGGCCGCGTCTAGCGCAGCCTTCTGACCCTTTGCCATCTTATAAAACAGTCTCCTTGCCAGGGGGCGAGGTCTCGCCCGGCACATTATACCCCACAGATATTCGGTACAATAACGCCATGTCCGCAGTTCCTGTTCCGCGTTTCACTCCTGAGCAATATCTTTTGCTCGAACGCGCCGCCACGCAGCGCAGCGAGCTGATCAACGGGGAGATCTACGCGATGGCTGGTGTCTCGCGCGAGCACAGCCTCATTGTCACCAATCTTGGCCGTGAGCTAAGCAATAGGCTTCGGGGCCGTCCTTGCGAGACGCACCTCACCGATTTAAGATTGAGCGTCCCAGACACGCGCCTCTACACCTACCCGGACGCCCTGGTGATCTGCGATGAGCCGAGCTTCGTGGACGAGCAGTTCGACACTGTCACCAACCCTATCGCGCTCTTTGAGGTTCTCTCTCCCAGCACGGAAGCCTACGACCGAGGCACAAAGTTCGCCCACTACCGCCGCCTCACGTCGCTAAAATACTACGTCCTCATCTCACAGGCCGAACCCCTCGTCGAGCGCTACGAGCGCCAAGAGAGCAACACCTGGCTCCTCACCGAGCTACGTGGCCTTGATGCAATACTTGACCTTCCCGCACTCCAAGTCAGCATCCCTCTCAGCGACCTCTACGAGCGCATCGTCTTTGTGGAACCTGAGCTATGAAAATCAAACGTATCGCTGGCTTCTTCGGCATCTTCTGTGCCCTGATCGCCTCTACTGCGCTGGCTCTCCGGGCAGCAAGAATCGAGACAAAATGGTCTCCCAGAGGTTCATGGGAGTGGGAGCTGAAGACTGACAGTATCATCTCGGTGGGTTGTGGTGTGAATGGAGCGCATTACTCCCCCGCAGAGCGACACGTCCGGTTTGGCCCCCTTCAGCTCCACTTTCCCCCAACACGCGAGGCAATCGCCGCCGCAGAGCGCCGCAATGTAGAGAACGATGCTACCTTGCAGCCGTCAAGCCCCTAAAGCACTCGGGAAAGTAGCTTACGAACCTGCTCGTAGCTCGGTGAAGATGCGTTTTTCGGCTTCTTTGGCGACGGCACGCACCTCGGCGCGGCGGGCGGCTTTGTAGGCGGCGAGTCTGTCTCCCAGGTTGATGGGCTCGGGGAGGCGGACGCGGGCGCGACGGGGGCCGGTGAGTAGAGACTTGCCGAAGCACTCGCGCTCCAGCCGGACGAGAAGATCGAAGAGGCGCTCGGGGGTGGGGTCTTCTCTTACGTAGCCATCGT
>JANNDD010000709.1:0-1929 GCA_031387365.1 Armatimonas sp.
TGGAGACGGGTAAATTATCGCCGGAGGAGATGCAGGGGCAGCTAGAACATCGTGAGAGACAGATCGAGGCGATCCGTCGTACCAGTGATGCTCTTTTCTCACATCCCAGTGTTGAGGCAATGGTGCAAGCAACCCTGGAGATTGCTCTGGAGGTGCTCCGCGCCGATGCGGGAACCGTCTATCTCTACGACCGCCCGACTGATAATCTTGTCTTTAGTTATGTGATCGGTCCTATGGCGAGTGAACTCATTGGCAAGACTATGCCGGCCTCTCAGGGGGTTGCAGGAACGGTGTTTCGCACAGGTACCCCCGAGCTTATTGGTGATGTCAGCCAGCGGCAAGACTTCAATCCGGATGTGGACGGCGGCACAGGCTACAAGACCAAGTCTATGATGACGGTTCCAGTGAAGCGCACCGGTGGCTCGCCCATTGGGGTGATGCAGGTGATGAACCCGACCGTTCCCTTCACGCAGCACGATCTTGAGGTTCTGGAAGTGCTCTGTGCTCAGGCAGCCACGGGGATCGAGCACGCCCAGCTTTTAGAGGCACAGCGCAACGCGGAGATCGGCAACCGGGTGGGGGAGATCGCTCACGACATCAAGAACATGATGACCCCGATTGAGACAGGTGTCCTAACACTTCAGCCGATGCTCGATGATATGTTTGAGCAGGTTACGGCGACGGTAAGCAAGTGTGCTCCGGAGCATACCTGGGGAGCGGAAGTCAACGATGCGACGGCGGGTGTTGGGAGCCTCTACACCTGGCTGCTTGATGATTTGCTCACAGCGGCCAAGCGGGTTCGGCGGCGCACGGCGTACATTGCGGGGATGGTCAAGGGGACACTGCCCCCCCCGATTTTTGAGGAAGGCAACCTCAACGACGTGGTCAATGATGTGGTCAAGACTCTGGTGCGCACTGCTAAAGACAAGGGGCTGAGCCTCAAGACCGCACTTGATCCCACGTTTCCGAACACGCTTTTTGACTACGACCGCTTCTTCGACTGTCTCTACAACCTGGTAAACAACGCGCTTCCTGAGACACCGCCAGGGGGGAAGGTGACCGTGCGGACGTGTGGGGCGAAAACTCCCGGTGGCTTCCTCACCGTCGAAGTCGAGGACACAGGGCGCGGTATCCCCAAAGATATACTTGAGAAGCTCTTTACCCCAGATGCGATCTCCACTAAGGTAGGGGGAACCGGTCTGGGCACCAGTGTTGCCGCGCGGGTGGTGCGTGAGCATGGGGGGGATATTAAGCCTGTTAGTGTGGTTGGTAAAGGTTCGACTTTTATCATTACGGTTCCCCCTGTTCCGCCCGCGCCTGAGTCTCCCGGGTAACGCGCTTTACGCTACCAGTTGATGGGATAGACATTGATTCCCGAGAGGGCACCCCACGCCGTGGTCAGCCCGCCGCCCAGTAAGTCTCCTGCGATGAGCCCTAGGAAAAACGGGGCGAATTTTTTGTAGGTATCCGCACCGCCATAGCGTAGGACTAAGATTTTTAGCAGCCACGCGATCAGAAACGGGAGCCAGGTGCTGGTCATCGTGTTGGTGTTGGCCATGGCGTAGCCGACGGGGTGGAGCGGCCACGACAGAAAACGTGCCCGTAGAAACATCATGCCACCCGTGAAGGCGAACCCAAAACCAATCGCCGCCAGGCCGCGCAGATCAGGAGCGGTGGGGTTACGCAGCAAAGCCACCAAGTTCTCAAACGGCTGACGGCCCATGCTCGTGCGCCAGGCATCGGTCTTGGCCTCCGCGCCGTAGCTGTGCCAGAGCATCAGGGCGATGGCAAACGACGAAATCAACCCAATTACGGTGGCGATAGCAATCGCGGCGAATGTCTTGCGGCGGCTCGCCCCGACACTATCAGCCATCTTGAGGGCTTCAAGCTGGTGGGGCATGGGCAGGCAGCGCATGTCGAAGTTGCCCA
>JANNDD010000752.1:0-6513 GCA_031387365.1 Armatimonas sp.
GAGCCCTGCCGGGTGTATTTCTTTCTCAGCGTTCCGGGTCTTGCTGCCGCCCAATCCACTGTCCGAGTGCAAAGATGCCACCGGCCCATACCCATGATAGCACCACGGAAAGTGCTGTAAAGTAGCGTGTGGCGGGGCCCATTTCACGAGTCCATCCCAGAAACAAGAAGCTAAATTCGAGTGCCATAAGAAGCACCAGCAGCAATGACGCCGTACTCAGAAGTCTCCGTGCCTGCCCTCGTTTTCGCGTCAATATAGCAAAACTTCCCAGAAGGCAGCAGAGGCTCAGTAAACTTCCTAACATTCTCAGGATAACCTCAGCGGCACCGAGGGCTGAGATGTGCGTGAGGGCAGCCACTGCTAGCATCGCTCCAAGTACGAGAACGCCGCAGCCCGCTAATATCTCGCCCACGGGGATCTTTGCCACACTGACAGAATACCACGCGCTCCTCGAAGCAAAAGAAAAGCCCGGTAGGAAATTTCCTACCGGGCAAGAAGCAATCAATTCTCTGTCGCGAAGCGACATCAAATTAACGCTTGCTGAACTGGAATCCGCGACGGGCGCGCTTGCGACCGTACTTCTTGGATTCCTTGACACGCGGGTCGCGGGTCAGGAAGCCATTGCGGCGCAGCACGGGGCGTAGCTCGGGATCGAACTCTACCAGTGCTTTGCTGATACCATGGCGCAGTGCCCCGGCCTGGCCGGAGATTCCGCCGCCCTTGGTCTTGGCGAAGATGGTATAACGCCCCTCGCTACGAGTGGCCGCGAAAGGCTGATGGATCAGCGCTTCCAGGGTGCGGCGGCAGAAGTACTCCATCACCGTCTTACCATTGATTGAGATCGTCCCATCGCCCGGCGCAAGCCAGACACGGGCGATAGCGCACTTGCGCTTGCCGGTTGCATAAACTCTAGTCTCTGCCATTGTTTAACCTTCTGCCTTTGCTTTGGCCGCGCCCTTGATCTGCGCCTCATGCGGATGGGTAGCGCCCGCATAAACCCGCAGCTTGGTGAGCATGTGCGCCCCAAGACGGTTGTGCGGAAGCATGCCCTTGACGGTACGCATCACGGCGTAGTCAGGACGCTTCTCCAGCAGCTCACCACGGGGAATCTGCTTGAGGCCACCTGGGTAGAGCGTGTGCCGGTAGATCGGCTCATCGGCCTTGTTGTTGCCGGTGAGGATTGCTCGTGCGGCATTGATGATGATCACGTGATCGCCACAGTCCATGTGCGGAGAAAAGATCGGCTTGGTCTTACCACGCAGAATCTTCGCCGCCTCAACCGCCAGACGGCCAATGGGCACGCCTGTCGCATCTAGGACGATCCAGTCGCGCTGGATATCGTCCGCTTTCACTGAATAAGTCTTCATTTTAGTTTATTCCTATTCGCTGCCCATCGTAGCTAACTTTCACCAGACAGAGCCCTCTTGCCGGGGCGATGGGAGGGCACGCCCTCCGATCACAGACTTCCAGAAGTTCCTTCACCGCGCTAACACTCAGCTTCCCTTGCCCCACCTGAGCAAGCGTCCCCACCAAGCTGCGAACCATCTGCCGCAGAAAGGCGTTACCGCGCACCGTGATCAGCAAGCACGGGCCTAAGGACCGGACTGCGATCTTCTCGACGACGCGCACGGTGCTATATCCAGGCGCTGTTGGCTGCCCAAATGTTGCAAAGTCATGCGCTCCGCAGAGAATCCTCCCCGCCTCTCGCATCCCCTCCACATCCAGCGGCTTAGTAAGGTGCCACACATAACGTGTGAGCAACGCCGAGGGTTGCGGACGATTCAAGATCGCGTAACGGTAGGTTCGGCTCGTGGCACTGAAGCGAGCATGAAACTCCTGCTCCACTTGCTCCACCTTCCGTACGCTCATATCGCGTGGTAGGTAAGCACTCAGTGCTCCGGCTATCTTATCTTCTGAAATTTTCCAGTCCACGTCGAAGTGGGCAACTTGCCCCAGCGCGTGAACTCCAGCATCCGTGCGACCTGCCCCATGCACCCGAATCTGTGTTCGAGTTAGTTGGGTCAGAGCCGCTTCCAGCTCTCCCTGAACCGTCCGTTCGCCCTTACCTTGTGTCTGGAAACCAGCAAAGTCGGTTCCATCGTATTCCAGGGTTAGGCGAACGCGGCTCATTAGCTACTTAGACTGCCTCAGTCGTTGACGAACTCCAGCACCACAACGGGTGCCCCGTCGCCACGTCGAACACTCTTATGAGCCATGCGGGTGTAGCCGCCGGGCCGATCTTTGAAAATCGGAGCGATCTTCGTGAAGAGTTCCATGATGATGTCCTCATCACTGGAGCTCTTGCCACCAATGGCAGCGCGGGCGATACGGCGGGAGTGCACGCTATCGTCTTTTGCCCGGGTAACCAGCTTCTCAACCATTGGCTGGATCTCCTTGGCACGCGCCTCGGTGGTCTCAATTTTTTTGTAGATGATCATGGAGCGGAGCAGGCCCTTCAGGAGCGCGATTCGCGCGTCCGAAGCGAGGCCAAACTGCCGTCCACCTATTCGGTGTCGCATTCTCTAACTTCCTTAATCCTCGTCATCGTCATCGTCGCTGGGGAAATAGCCGTCCGAGTCCTTGAGCGTCATGCCCAGAGTGTTCAGCTTTTCCTTGACTTCGGTCAGAGACTTCTTTCCAAAGTTGCGAATGTTCATCAAGTCCACTTCGCTCATCAGCGCCAGCTCACCCACGGTCAGCACATTTGCCTTCTTCAAGCAGTTGTAGGTGCGAACCGAGAAGTCCAGCTCCTCGATACGAGTATCGGGTGCGCCGTGCGCCCCGAGCCCGCCGGTAGTCTGGGCGATGAAGGAGCGTACCGGGCCGCCCTTGTGATCTATAAACCGCTGGAAATACTCAGAGAGCATCTGTGCCGCCTGCGAGATCGCCGTCCCTGGCTCGATAGCACCGTTAGTGGTGATCTCAAGAGTCAGACGCTCGTAGTCGTTGCGGTTCCCCACACGGGTGGGATCCACGGTATAGTTGACCTTGCGAACCGGTCCGTACGCCGCCGGCACGGGAATTTCACCGATAATATCGGTTGTCTTGGCTCCCTTGTCGGGCATAACGTAGCCCCGCCCCCGCTCAATCTTCATCTCGATATACAGACTCGCCGTCTCATCCGAGATCGTTGCCAGATAACACTCGGGGTTAACAACTTCCATATCCGCAGGACAAACAACGTCTGCCCCCGTAATACGTCCTGAGCCTCGTGCATCTACCCGAATCACCCGTGCTGCGCTGGAAAGCTCATCGTCTTCCTCGCTGTCATCAAGGATCTTGATTGCCAGCTCCTTGAGGTTAAGAAATAGCTCCGTAGCATCCTCTTTTAACCCCGGGATTGTCTGGAACTCATGCTGAACTCCCTCAATCCGTACCGATGTAATAGCGGCACCGATGATGGAGGACAGCATGACACGACGAAGTGAGTTACCAAGTGTCACACCGTAGCCCGGCTCGAGTGGTTCAACAACAAACTTGCCAAACGTCGCGGTCTGCTCCAGCGTTTCGATACGAGGTACAACCGTCTCCTGAATTGCCATAGTATCTCCTCCTGAGAATTAGCGGGAGTAGAACTCGATAATGATCTGCTCCGAAACCTGAGAATCCACTTCATCACGGCGCGGTGCAGCGATCACCTTACCGGTGAACTGATGCGCATCAAGGGAAAGCCAGGTAGGGGTACGAGAGCCTGCACCCGCCAGCGCGTCTTGAATGACGTGCATGCGGCGAGAGCCTTCCACAATTGTGATGGTGTCACCAGGGCGAACCTGGTACGAAGGGATGTCTACCGGCTTGCCATTGACCAGCAGGTGCTCGTGGCTTACTAATTGCCGGGCCTGGGCACGACTGGTAGAGAACCCGAGGCGGAAGACAACATTATCCAGGCGCATCTCTAGCAGTTGGAGAAGATTTTCACCCGTAACGCCTCTGCGGCGCGAGGCCTCAGCGACATAGGCACGGAACGGCCCTTCAAGGACACGGTACATCTGGCGCATCTTCTGCTTTTCGCGAAGCTGCTTTCCGTATTCCGTTGGTTTACTGGGGCGCGCATTAGGGCCATGCTGACCCGGCGCGTAGTTGCGGCGCTCGATGGCGCACTTTTTAGAGTAGCACCGTGCTCCCTTGAGATAAAGTTTCTCTCCGGCACGACGGCACTTTCGACAGCGGGTATCCCCACTGACGGAGTTAGGTGACGATTTTGACATTGTTCCTCTTCGTCCCCATGCGTCTCACTTTTCAGCATGGGTTTACAAGTAGGCTCTGCACTGCAGAACCCGGATCAGACGCGACGACGTTTGGGGGCGCGACAGCCGTTGTGTGGCAACGGGGTGACGTCCTTGATCAAGCTGACTTCCAGGCCCACTTGCCCTAGCGCACGGATCGCCGTCTCACGACCAGAACCTGGCCCCTTGACATAGACATCCACACGCTTAAGACCGTGCTCCATCGCCTTGCGTGCGGCGCTCTCGGCTGCCAGCTGCGCGGCGAAGGGAGTGCCCTTCTTGGTCCCCTTGAACCCAACCTGTCCCGCCGACGACCAGGAGATCGCTTCCCCTTTGGTGTCGGTGAGCGTAATAATTGTGTTGTTGAAAGTGCTCTGAATATGCGCAACGCCGAGCGCAATGTTCTTGCGAACCTTGGGCTTGTTGCGCGCTGCCTGAGCGCTCGTTACTTTTCGTGCCATACGCTATTTCTTCTTCTTCTTAGCGCCCACTGTGCGCTTCGGCCCCTTGCGGGTACGGGCATTGGTCGACGTGCGCTGCCCGCGAACGGGAAGCCCTCGGCGATGTCGCAGACCGCGATAGCACTGAATCTCCTGCAGACGACGAATATTCATCGCAATCTGTCGCCGCAGGTCTCCCTCAACGCGCCATTCTTTTTCAATAATATCGCGCAGGGTGGAGACTTCCGTCTCCGTCAATTCCGCAACTTTCTTACGTGGATCAATGTTCGCCTGCTCTAAAATCGTCCGACCACCGGCCAAGCCGACGCCGAAGATATCAGGCAGAGCGTACTCCACGCTTTTGTCGCGGGGCAGGTCTACACCAGCAATACGTGCCACGGACTTCTACTCCTCAAAAAACTCAAATCATTAGCCCTGGCGCTGCTTGTGCTTGGGATTCTTGCAGATGACGCGTACAACGCCTTCCCGCTTGATTACCTTGCAGTTAATGCAGATGGGCTTAACCGATGCTCGAACTTTCATATTTTCTTTGCCTCCCTATCGGTAGCGATAGAGAATCCGACCTCGTGTAAGGTCATAAGGCGAGAGCTCCACAAGAACTCGATCACCGGGCAGAATCTTAATGTAGTGCATCCGGATCTTGCCAGAGATATGTGCGAGCACTTCATGCCCACTCTCGAGCTTCACCTTGAACATCGTATTGGGTAGGTTCTCAACAATTGTCCCCTGAACCTCAATACCCTGCTCCTTTTCCGGCTGATCCGTGGGCGGAGGCGACGAGGAACGTCCACCACCACCGCCACCAGAGCGACCGCCACCAGGGCGGCCACCACCAGGGCGTCCCCCGCCTGGACGTCCGCCAGGCCGATATCCACCAGGTCTTCCTGCCATACCGTACTTTCTTCTCTCGTCAACTCCCCCCGTGTGCGGAGAGCGAACTATCCACCATCACCACAATCCACTTGTCAGCGAGCGTTTTTACCGCGTGCCCGCCCGCGTCGACCATCGACTCCATCGCGAAGGCTATACCCTCACGAAGCCGAAGACCCCGACCGGTTAGCCCAAAATCAGGCACCCCCGATAGCTGATGGAGACAGCGGCCCCTGCCCTGTTCCACCAGATTTCGTCATTTCGAAGTTGGAGTACTCACTCTCCGGCTCCTGCTAGAGCGTGGCACACAATCGATGATTATACCAAAATTTCTAACGCTTCGCAAATTCGAGCAAAGACCATCCCCGGAGTACCCTCCGCCGAAATTATCTTAACCAACCCGCGCCCCTCATAAAAAGAAATCAACGGTGTCGTCTGACTCTCATAGAGCTCCTGACGCAGTGCGATCTTCTCCGGCTGATTGTCCTCCACACGCGGGACTAAAGCACCAGCGCACCGATCACAACGCCCCTCCACCATAGGCGGGGCCGCCGCCACATGGTAGGTCGCGCCACAGACCGCGCAGACCCGACGACCGCGCAGGCGCATGCCTAGCTCCTCGGGCGTGATAGAAAAAACGAGCACCGCCTCTATCCCTAAACCCACTCCCGCCAGAAACGCTTCGAGCGTCTCCGCTTGCGGGACACTGCGCGGATAGCCATCCAGAATAAACCCAGCCGCCGCTGCCGGCTTGTTGAGCTCCGCCAACGCCAGACGGTTCGCAAAGTCATCCGAGACAAACGCACCCTTCTCAATCTCACGCGCCCCACGCACCAGGGGCGTGTCCACTCCCGAGGCGATCAAGCGGCGGAGCAAGTCCCCTGTCGAGACAGAGGGCACACCGAGCCTCTGGCTCAAGCGTGCCCCCTGGGTTCCTTTGCCCACGCCCGGCGGGC